>NZ_JBFRDI010000004.1:0-260470 GCF_052113505.1 Pseudarthrobacter sp. TAF60_1 | reverse complement strand
TGCGCCATGGCGTCGGCGATGGTCAGGAGATAGGTGGGCGTGGCCAGGATGGCGTCCGGCTTGAAGTCCTGGATGAGCTGGATCTGGCGTTCGGTCTGCCCGCCGGAGATGGGGATGACCGTGCAGCCCAGCGCCTCGGCGCCGGCGTGCGCACCCAGCCCGCCGGTGAACAGGCCGTAGCCGTAGGCGTTGTGTACCTTCATGCCGGGGCGGATGCCGGAGGCGCGGAAGCTGCGGGCCACCAGTTTGGCCCAGTCTGCGAGGTCCTGCTTGGTGTAGCCGACGACGGTTGGCCGGCCCGTGGTGCCGGAACTGGCGTGCACGCGGGCTACTTCGCTCTGCGGGACCGCGAACATGCCGAACGGGTATTCGGTGCGCAGGTCGTCCTTGGTGGTGAACGGGAAGTTGCCCAGGTCGCTGAGTTCGCGCAGGTCGCTGGGGTGGATGCCGGCGGCGTCGAACTTGCGCTTGTACAGGGGCACGCGGTCGTAGGCGTAGGCGACGGTGTGCTGCAGCCGGGTGAGCTGGAGGGCTTCCAGTTCATCACGGGACATGGTTTCCTCGCGGTCCAGTCCGGCATCCGTCCGGGCGGGCATGGCTGTAGCGGGCGTCTCGGGAGCGTGCACGGTCATGGTTTTTCTATCCTTGGTAATTGATCTATTGCATCATTTAGAGAATCCAGGTCGACATGGTGTCCACTGTTGATACACCGGTGCGCAGCACCACCCCGGATCGCCCTATCGGCTGGTCCAGGTAGTGCTGTCAGGATTTCTTGCGAACAGGGTTCGCGGCAACGTCGGTGAGGCTTGAACCCAGAGGATGAGACCGTCATCCGACACAACTTCGACCTGGGCACGAAAGGACAGGCCATGCGGGGCCGTAACGGCTACCTCTTGGCCCCAAGAGACCTCATCCGCATGAATGACGTACGAGCCAAGTTGCCGCTCCCGTTCCTGGCCACGGTTGTTGCGTGGTTGCCCGACGCCATCCCATGTCCGGTGTGGCAGGCCGCTTGGGGCGGAAGCTGGGCTAACTGTTTTACTGGGAATCACGTAGTTGCCGTGGCTACGATCCGTCGGTGCCACTGCTTGCTGCTATGACGGTGTGAATGACATAAGCAACCTTCCCTTCTTCGTCGTGCACGGGTACGTTCTCCGGCAGCCAGTTACGTTCCTCGAACTTCCCGCCTTCCTCAGTGGGTGGGGCGTCGTAACGCTGCCGCGGGAGTTTCTCGCTGCGGCCCGTGGCCACCGCACGTTCCAGCGATGCGCGGAGCACTTGTGAACCATTCGCGTTCGGGTCGGCGGGATTGTCCGGGAAAACAGCGAAGACGTCCTGACCCACAATTGACTCCCGAGTGCGGTGGATCTCCTCGAGAAGCCGATCAGTTGCGGCCACCAGACGCCATCGCGTGTCAACCACGTATCCGATGATGGGCATCTTTTCAAAGAGCTCCCGGTACACCGGGAGTTCGATCTGCGTGTCGGACATAGTCATGAGCATTCTCTTTCTTGTAGTGATTCCGGTGATGAGTGTGTGACGAGGTGTTTTGTTTCTAGGCGGCGGTTACAGCGACCATCAGGAGCCCCACTGCTAATGCGGCGGCGCTCGTGGTGACGGTCGTGAAAATTGCTGCCCGGGGCATTGCTATCGCCAGGGGGATGAAGCCGGATCCATCCTGGCTGACGAGGTATGTCACCAAGGCGGGAAGAGGGGAAGACCGCCCGCTACAAACAAACCGGCCACGGCCAGTTCGACTCCGCACGCAGGTATGAGACCCAAGATGGCCGCGATGAGGACCGCCAGGGCCCCTGATATGGGTAGCGAACTGAGAGCCAGGAACCATTCGGTCGAGGACAGGGCATGCCACCCTGCGAATGCTGCACCCGCCCACACGGTGACGTGGGCACTCTCCCGCAGTCCAACAGTTGTTATTGAGCCCGGGCCGCTGCACTCCCCGCAGGATCGCGGTGTGGCATGCTGCCACATCATGACTCCTGCAGCAACGAAGCCTGTGATTCCTACGGCCGAATACACATCGGCCCCGCCCGCCATGGCCGCCACATCATCCGGAGTGAGGATCTGGAAGGTGACGAGCAATGACAACGGAAGGGCTGCATATCCGATGAGCATGTACGTCCTGCGCCACCACTTACCCTTGTCGTGAGGCACTGGTTTTTGTGCGCCCTGAAGAGAGACAGCTGCCTCTGGGCGGGGAGCCAGGGCAAGCACCGTGTGGCGCGGACTGACGCGGTCTGCATCAACTGCTGAGGCATACGCGGGTTTGCTGCGGGCCAGCCCTGCAAACTTCGTTGCAGCCGCAACAAGGAGCGGCACCGAGGTCCGGGCGAAATTCCGATCTGTAAGGTAACCCGACACCGTGCCGATCAGGACCATGGCCGCTTTGAGGACCAGAGCAAGAAAAGGGTCTACAGCCAAAAGAACCCAGGCTGAATCGCCCATAGTGGCAAGAAAGGCAGCCAACAACGTTCCCTGGCTGACCCCGTCCCTTGAATACAGGCGGGCTACAGCCAACACACCAAGACATCCAGGCGGGAGCGTTACGAGAGCGCCCAGCAGAGGACCAAGCCTAGGATGCGCCGCCAAGTGGGTTGTGATTCTTGCGCCATAACGGCGGTTTGCCCATGCCCCCAGGGATGACAGCACCATGACATAGACGCCAATTGACATAAAGGCATCGGACAGCGAAGTCAGAACCTCAATGACCATAGTCAGCCTCGCCGTACCGTCGATTGTTCATCATGCTGCGACTCCGATGAGTGGGAAGTTCGGCTAAGGAATCAGAAGACAGCCAGTGGAGCGACCATGGATCCCGTCGAGCCTTTGGTCTTGATGGGAGTGCAGATAAAGAGGAACTCGCTGCGTTCGGCGTCCAACAAGGCCTCAGTTTTAACGTTCTCCAGCAAATGCGTACCAGTTTCAGCGAGCAGGTACTGGTGTACGACCATCGGTGCATCCGGCTGTTCGCCTGGCAGCACCTCGATGGCCCAGTTGTCGGCACCGATCAGTGAAACGCGTCGGTCCCCGAGCCAGTGGGCTGCGTCCCAGCCGATACCCGGGGAGTTGGCGTTGTACTTCTGGTTGTCCACCATCCATAGTGCGGCTCCGTAGCCGGTGTGAAGGAGTACTGCGTCGCCGGCGCGCACTTCGACGTCCTGTGCCTCGCAGGCGGCTTCAAGATGTTCAGGCGTGATGACAAATCCCTCATCGAGCATGTCCACGCCGACGACTTTGGCTATGTTCAGGAAAACGCCGCGGGAGAGCCAGGGACGGACAGATTCCATCCCGAACTTGGTCACGCCGGTCGGAGTGTAGAAGTCGCCGTAGCGGTGCCCGTTGTAGTGGGTGCCGTCGATGCCCACCTGCGCGAACCCGTCCAGGTGGGTGCCGATGTGGTAAATCTGCGTGACTTGTTCTTCGAACCAGTTCACGCGGTTGCCGTCTTTGCCCCATCTGGTCTGTTCAAGGGATCCGTGCGCCAGGGTGACTTGATGGAACAGGCGGGACTCGCCGAAGGTCGGAGCTCCCATCTCCAGGACGCGGGCAAGTTCGACGATGCGTCCCTCGTTCACCAGACTCAGTGCCGCCAGTGTTCTTTCGGACGTCAGCTCATTACCGGTTCCGAGGACGTCGTCGGCGCCGTAGCGGGATGGCCACCACTGGCCGGTGGTGTGGGCGTTGCCGTTGAATGATCCTGGCGCCGCCGGAAACTGACAGTCCGGGTTGCCCTGGGAGACAGGGGCTTTGGTCACACCGCACGCGTTACACATTTTGGTACTCCTAAGGGTGTTACTTATTGGGTTTGATAGAGGGCGGTTGAATAGTGTCGGGCCGGCAAACGGCGGGTATACCACGACCCGTACCACGGGATTGAGGGCATTTGCCGCCTGGAGACTGCGGGCCCGAGCCTCCTTCAGGGCGACATAGGTTTGTCTCTTCTCGTGTGCGCTTGGCTATCGGCGCACCTGGGTCAGGGATTTTTCGAGGGCGTCCAGGGCTACAGGGGTGTCCTCGGGCCCGAAGGCCAGCGGTGGACGGATCTTGAGGACGTCCCCGTGGCGTCCGACCCGACCGATCAAAACTCCGTTGTCGCGCATGCTGTCGACGACGGCGCGTGCAGTCTCCCCGTCCGGGTTTCCTGTTGTGGGATCGAGAAATTGAATGCCGAGGAACATGCCTTTTCCCCGTACTCCAATCAGCCGGTCATCGGCGTCGACGAGCTGTTGCATGCCTGCGCGGAATTGTGCCGACGCGAGCTGGGCGCGGCGCATCAGTTCTTCCTCGCGCATGACCTTCAGTACGGCATTACCTGCCGCGGCGGCAGCCGGTGACGTCGCGAAAGTGTTGAAGTAGAGGTTTGCCACGCTAAACGGTTCGACGATATCTGCAGGCGCGATCACGCCTCCGAGTGGGAATCCGTTGCCCATGGGCTTGCCCAGAACCACCATGTCGGGTGCGAAGTCAGCAGATTCAAAACCCCACATATGGTCGGCGGTACGGCCGAAGCCACTCTGCACTTCATCCGAGATGATGAGTCCGCCCGCGTTTCGAACCCGTGTGCAAAGGCCATCAATGTATCCGGCAGGCAGGTCCGGCAGGCCTTCAGTTGAGAACAGCGGATCGAACAGAACAGCTGCCACCCCGTGTCCTGATTCCTGGAGCTCATTGATGGCCTTGTCGATCTGGGCGAACGCGTCGTCCAGACCGAAAGAGGGGTCTCGCGTGTCTGGGGTAGTGA
The DNA here is from genome assembly GCF_052113505.1 of Pseudarthrobacter sp. TAF60_1. NCBI lineage: Bacteria > Bacillati > Actinomycetota > Actinomycetes > Micrococcales > Micrococcaceae > Pseudarthrobacter > Pseudarthrobacter sp. TAF60_1. Next base: position 255,711 of record NZ_JBFRDI010000004.1, on the reverse strand, counting down.
AGGTGCGGATGTGGTTTCCCAGCGGTTCTGAGACGGGGAGCGCGGTCGTCAGCGCGGCGAGGGCCTGGGTGTTGCCGTGGTAGCTGTAATCGCTGACCAGAATTCCGGAGCTTTTAGTGTGGAAGCGCGCCAGGCGCAAAGCGAGGTCATTGGCCTCCGAACCGCTGTTGGTAAAGAACATCCGGTTCAGAGAGGCCGGAAAATGTGACAGCAAGGTCTCGGCGTACTCAATCGGGGCGGTTGTGAGATAGCGGCTGTGCAGATTGACTGTTGCCAGCTGCTTGCTGATAGCTTCGACGACTGAAGGATGGCAGTGGCCGACGTGGGGCACGTTGTTGTATGCGTCCAGGTAGCTTCTGCCGTCGGCGCCGGTGACCCGGACTCCCAAAGCCGAGACGATTTGGAGCGGCTCTGAGTAGAACATCGGCGTATGGGGTCCCAGCACAGCGAAACGCCGTTGCAGGAGGCCAGCTGTGTCAGCCGATACTCGAGGGGTGGACGCGGAGCGCAGGGCAGTCATGGTAAAACCTCGCTGATAACTGGATCGTGGTGTGGCACTTGGGCGGTGTTGGCGCTCTTCATCGGGTGGTTGCAGTAGCGGCAAGGTAGCTGCGTGCATTGTCAGTGACCTGCTCCACGAGGTTCTTGGCAATGAACTCTGCCGTCTCGTCCCCGCGTCGGTCCGCTGCCCAGCCAAGATAGGTCAGTCCCCGGGCCAGGAGCATCCCGGCGAGCAGCTCCTCGTCGATAGAACTTCGCTTCGATGCATAACCGGAGAGCGCTGCCTCCTTGAACGCTGCGTACTGGGGATGCCGCTGGAACCAGAACAACAGTGTCGCGATCTCGAAGGCATGCCATCCGGTGCCGAAGTCGTCCAGGTCGATCACGACCAACTGGTCGCCCGAAACGAGGATGTTCTCCGGGGTGAGATCGGCATGGATCACCGAGTAGTTTTCGGGCGTTTTGCCGACTGTCTTGAGCTGTTTTGCGAGTTCGGCCACGGCGTCGGCAATCACTGACCGTGACGATTCGATCTCGTGCAGTGCGAAAGGATTCCCCCAGACGGCGTGCTCGCCAACCAGCCCTTCGTAGTCCCAGTCCGGACGGTGATGGGCTGCCGCTGACGGGAGCCCGGCGAGGAAGTTGTGCAAAGCGCCAGCCAGCTCACCGGCTTTTCGGAAGCTGTCGGCCGTCAACGGGGACGTGCCATCAAGTGCGGATTCAATGTCGCCCATCGGCGCCGCATCGGGCACCCATGTCAGAACGCTGACGGTGTGCTCGACGCCGTTGTCATCAACCGTGGTCAGCAGGTCACCGCCGGTTGTCTTAATGACACCGGGAACGTTGAAGCCGGCTTTCTCGAGTAAGCCGAGAAGTTCAAGCTCTGCCCTGATGGCCCGGTTATCGTTGTAGTGCGGCCGGTGCAGGCGAACGGCGAAGTCGCCAGACGTGTGCTGGACCCGGAACACAAAGTTCTCCCGGTATTTCACAAGTTGGACGTCGCCATCCGCCAGGCCATAGGCGGTCAGGGCCAGTCGGACGGCCTCGGCCGCGGAAGCTTCTGTGCTGAAGGACATGGGATAGGTCTTTCTGGTTCATCATTTGACGGGCCGTGTTCCGTAGCAGCACCGGGATTTAGGGGTGCCGGACGAGGCGCGGGGAGCGGACGCACAAGAGACTGCAGGGCGTGCCGGGATGCAGATTGGGCAGCCCAAAAAGAGTTACGGATACCCGTACCTGGCAGATACGGGCATTCGTGCGCCTATGAAGAGCGTGACGGGCTTGGCGGAGTCGCCCTTTGGAAGGAACGGCTCGGGAGACTCCCCTGCCATGGCCATCGTGGGGCAGCGGGGGTGTGAACCGGCCCCACGATGGTCTGTTCCTAGCAGATAGCGATCGGATGAATGGGACTTTGTACAGCTCCCACGAGCTTTGGCGCGGCCATGATGAACATGAATTCGTACACGCCGTCGGCAGCGAGGTCCCGGGTCCAGACGTTTTCAATGATGTGGATGCCACGTTCCCGGATAAGGTAACCGTGCACAGGCAGGAACTCTTCGGGATCTGGTGCCGGAATAACCTCACACGCCCAGTTGTCGGTCCCGATGGTCACGGCGCCGAGCTCTTCGACGAGATAACGTGCCGCTGCAGGACCGATGCCTGGCTCCGCCTCGTCGAACGGCTCTTTGAAGGTGATGTCTGTGATTGTTCCGGTGTTGATCAGGACCACGTTCCCGGATTCGATGGTCACATTCTGCCGACGAAGGGTGGCATCAATGTCCTCGACGGTGATCTCGTAGCCAGGTTTCAGCGCCTGGACACCGTGGGTAGCGGCGACATCGAGCAGAACGCCACGCGTCGCTACAGGCGGCACCGTTTCTATCCCGTGCTTGACCGCTCCCCGCGACCTAATGACCTCGTCAGTGTCGAAGTCGCCGTAGTGCTTGCCATCGATGGAAATGTGCCCGAAGCCGTCGAGGTGGGTGGCGACCCCGCACCACAGCGAAATATAGTCGTCGATGCCGGCGAGTTTGTTGGAGCCGTACTCCTTCTCGCCATTGACCCAGATGTGATCGGTAAGAACCTGGAACGAACGTCCTGGCCATGCAGGACTCTCGGGGTTCGTCTGCACTGCAAGCGAGTAGACGCGGCCGGTCTTGATGAGCGCTGCTGCGGTTCGGGCATCTTCAGCAGTCAGAGTAGCGACTGCTCCGCCGTCCACGTATGCCCCGGCACGCTTATCCATGGTTGCTCCATCGTGCTTGTCCATGGCGACTCCTTTGTATTTAGGAAGGATGGCCCCTTGCCAACATGACCACCGGCTGGCGGGCCTGGCGGAGGTGGCCTCGACCTTGAGGCCCTATCGGCAATGGTGACGACGCTCACATTGTGCGTCCTGATGCAAGTATTGCCGACCGGACCGCCCAGAGTCAATACGCTTCCGTAAATTAATGGACGGTATCGTCTACATATTTTGAGGCGGGGCAGATGGTGCCATCAGCCCTGCAGCAAGAACCTGCATGGCCTGCAAGATGTCTTCACTCTTGTGGGTTCCCCGCGCGATGCCGTTCAATGCTGCAGTCATGGAACCCGTGATTAGCTTGGCTATCGCCTCTGGTTTTGCCAACACCTTCCGGGCATCCTGTATCGCAGCACCGCCAGCAGTCCCTGCCTCATAGTCCTTGGCAATGTACTTAGCAATAACGCTTGATGCCCGCCCCCTGACCGGAGGCAAGGCCTGGTCAAGAGCTGGATCGTCAATAGCATAGAAACGGCCAAGCATCGGCCGCTGCGCAACGTCAACTATTGCGGAAGTGACAGCGACGATACGGGAGGAAAAGTCGCCATCACCGGCGTAGATCTCGGCGGCCTTTTCAATCAGCTCATTGTTAATCTCTTCGTACAGCTCGCAGTAGAGCTGCTCGCGCCCCTGAGGAAAGTAGCTGTACACGGTCGCCTTGGCAGCGCCGGCACGTTCCGCGATCTTCTCCACCGAAGCCGAACCGTAACCAACCTCGGCGAAAACCTCCAAGGCAGCATCCAGAAGCTCGCGCCGCGTCCGCAGCTTATTACGCTCACGAACGGAGAGTCTTGGTCCATCTTCCCGTGCCAGCACAGCCATTGGTTTTCCCCTCGATTGGCACGACGATCGACTCCGCGCTCTGGTCTGAATGACAGGGGCGATACGGCACCTTGCACCGGCCGAACAGGTGCAATGACCTGCCAGGGCTGCTCGCAGCTGGTGCTTCGCGCCGTCTCTAACCCATCTAAATCATCAAAACATACGGTGTCGTCATTTCCTAGACAACATGTCCAAGGCGCAGCCTGAATCGCGTGATGAAGAGCCCGAAAGACTCATATCAGCATCGGAGATCACACTCCCTCCCTGTCGCTGACCGGTAGTGGCGAAAAGCCGTTCACACGCGACAACGCGCCTAAGTCCCAAGATCCAAAAAAACCATACGAAGGTGTCTTCTTTTTACGGACTCGTATTGACATTGGACGAGTCGATCAGTAATTCTTGTTTTGGTAGCACCGGTGTGAACCTCATCACATCGAAATTACTGCCCACGTCCGTGCATCCCCTAACAGATGCTGACCGGCCAAGGCGAGGAATGGGCTCAAGCCCTCGACAAAGGAGTCACATATGTACGTTCGGGCGAGCGTTCCCGGAATCGGGGAGCGCAGCACAAGCTGCTTCTTACTCCCATGTTTTGATTTCCGACTGCGTGGCGGTCACCGAACAGCGTCGGAGCGAAAATGACGAATGGATTCCACTCCCGGGACCTACCTCGGCGAGTAGTTGTGACGGGGGGATCCTCAGGCATCGGACTCGCAGTAGCCAGCTTTTTTCTTGACTCAGGCGCCGCCGTGGGAATTATCGGCCGCGACAATTCCAGATTGGGCACCGCCGCATCCGGACTGCGCCGATCGGCTACCGACAGAATCCACGCCCGCCCTGCGGACGTACGGAACGAAGAAATGCTGGGCAAAGCGATTGACGAACTTGCTGAAACCCTCGGCGGTATCGACGTACTGGTCGCAGCCGCAGGAGAGGAAGGCGAGATGGGCGCTGCCTGTGAGGACGTCACAGCAGGCTCGTTCCGGAGCGTCCTTGACACCAACGTTACCGGCACATTCCTTGCAGTTCGGGCGGCGCTCCCCTACCTGAAACAGGCCGCGCAAAGCAGCATCGTGATCATCGGATCAGACTCCGGATTTGTGGCAGTGCCAGGGATGCTCGCCTACAACGCATCCAAAGGTGCCCTGGTTCAGTTGACCCGGGCGCTGGCTGTCGAACTCTTCGACGCATATGGCATACGCGTCAACAGCGTATGCCCATCCATCGTGGACACCCCAATGGCCCGGCGTGGCATGGGCGTCGACTCCTTCGCCGACGCCGAATACCCGGTCCACGATCCACAGGACATCGCCTGGTCAGTCGGATACCTGTCCTCCCCCCGGTCACGAACCGTCAACGGAGTGAACCTGCTCTCCGATTTCGGTTACACAGGCCGCTCATCTTTCCCCGCATGAATGAAACGAAAGGCAGGCCAATGAGCCTCCCTCCCACCATCACACCGCTCGATGCGCTATCGAAGAACTCCCTTGGGGTATTCGGCGTGGCCTTCCTTGTGCTCGCCGCCGTGGCACCCCTGACAGGCATTGTCGTCATCGCCGCCATTGGCATCGCCATCGGCAACGGCGGCGGCATGGTCGCATCCTTCCTCGCAGTCACCGTGGTTCTCTTGCTTTTCGGCACCGGATACGCCCGCATGTCCGCCGAACTCGTCAGTGCCGGCGGTTTCTACGCATTTGTCCTGCGTGGCCTGGGCAGGCCCGCCGCCCTGGGCACCGGTCTGGTTGCCATGATCGGGTACAACTTCTTTGTCGCCGGGGCCGTTGGCACCATTGGATTTTTCGCCCAAACGGTCATCGCACAGCTAACAGGCGTCGACCTGCACTGGTACCTGTGGGCAATCATCTCCGTCATCGCCGCCTTCGCCTTCAGCCGCAAAGGAATCGGCTTCAGCGCCAAGGTCCTGGGGATCTCACTGGTCTGCGAAGTGCTCATCCTCGTGATATTCGACTTCGCGGTGCTCTTCACCCATGGATTCGACATGGCCGCCTTCAACCCCGAAATTATCTTCTCGGGCGCGGCTGGCATCGGATTCCTTTTCGCCGGCAACGCCTTCGTTGGCGTCGAAGCAACGGGACTCTTCAGTGAAGAAGCGCGGGACCCGAAACGCACTATCCCCCGCGCGACCTTCGTGGCCATCGGATTCATCGGTGCCTTCGCAGCTTTCACTACCTGGGCGATCATCAGCGCCACTGGCGTCCCGGAGGCCCAGGAAACAGCCCTGGGCCATTTGGAGGCCGGAGATCTGGTCTTCTCCCTCTCAAACACCTATCTCGGGGCTCCGCTTACGACCGTCATGATGGTGCTGCTGCTGGTTAGCCTTTTCGCAGCCCTTATGGCCCTGCATAATTCCGCCACACGCTACATCTTCTCCCTCAGCCGGGCCGGCCTGCTTCCCAGGAGCCTGAGCCGCACACGCCCCAATGGCGTACCGGAGCGGGCTTCCATCGTTCAGTTCGTCTTCGCGGCCGCTGTAGCCGGGATCTTCGCCGTCGCCGGGCTGGACCCCATTACATCCCTTGTGCCCAGCATGACGGGCTTTGGCACACTGGGCATCATCACGCTCCAGCTTCTCGCTGCTCTGGCTATCGTTGTCCACTTCCGGCGAACCCACGACCCACGATACTTCTCAACCCTCATCGCGCCCGGCCTCGGGCTGCTGGGGCTGGCAGTAATCGTCGTTCTGGCCATCATCAACTTTCCCGTTCTGGCCGGCTCCGACGCTCCGCTTATCGGCGCGCTTCCGCTCCTACTGCTCGCCGCGCTGACGGGAGGCCTCGTGTGGGCCCTGTATCTCCGGCGAAGGCGGCCGGAGGTGTACGAAGGGCTCAACGACGACCTAGAGCGCTTCGACGAAGCGAATACGGGGTCAAACCAATCCCCCGAAATCCCGCTACCCACAACCTAACCGCCGCCCCAACGCGGCCGGTCCACATATGCGTCAGGCGCTGAGGTCAACGTACCGACTCCACGCCCCGACTAAGCAACTATGACTAAATAAAAGGAAAAGACCATGAATATCAGCACCACCACAGAACAGATCTCCTTCGAAGATCTACTGACTGCAATACAGCCCGTCGACGGCGGCCGGGAGATCAAAGATCCCGCCACCGGCGCCCTTGTCGGCCGCGCCCCCGAACACACGACTGCGGACCTGCACGCCGCCATCGCTGCAGCACGCACGGCCCAGCCGGGGTGGGGGGCACTCACCCACACCGAACGCTCCACTTACCTGAACCTGGCGGCGGACGCCGTAGAGGCGAACGCCGAGACACTCGCGGTACTGCTTTCCCGTGAGCAGGGTAAACCCCTAAATGGCCCGAATGCCCGCTTCGAAGTAGGGGCCTGCGCCGCCTGGCTGCGTGCCACCGCCGCATTCCAGCTCGAGCCTGAAATTCTGGTCGACGATGAGAGCGGCCGTGCTGAGCTTCATTATCGGCCACTGGGCGTTGTAGGAGCGATCGGCCCTTGGAACTGGCCCATGATGATCAGCGTTTGGCAACTTGCCCCGTCACTTCGCATGGGCAATACAGTGGTCATGAAGCCCTCGGAATACACACCGCTGTCAGTATTGGCGCTGGTGCACGTACTGAACACGGCCCTCCCTGTAGACGTGCTACACGTCGTTTCCGGCGGCCGTGAGGTCGGTGAGGCCCTGGCGTCGCATCCTGACATCGACAAGCTCATGTTTACCGGCTCAACCGCCACCGGCAAAGCGATCATTCGTTCGTCGGCCGACACTGTCAAGCGCGTGACACTGGAGCTGGGTGGCAACGATGCCGGAATCGTACTCCCGGACGCAGACCCGCAGACCATCGCCCAGGACCTCTTCTGGGGCGCGTTCATCAACACCGGCCAGACCTGCGCTGCCCTCAAGCGCCTCTACGTTCACGAGGACATTTACGAAGACGTCGTTGCGGCGTTGGCAGAGGTGGCCCGGTCAATGCCGATGGGGGTGGGTCTGGACGAAAACAACGTGCTCGGTCCTCTGCAGAACAAGGCACAGTTCGACATCGTGGCGAATCTGGTCCAGGCAGCAAAGGACTCAGGCGCCCGCGTGGTCCTTGGGGGTAACCCGGAAGAGGGACAACCGGGCTACTTCTACCCCACGACCCTCATCGCGGACATCGACAACGACAACCCCCTTGTCGCGCAGGAACAATTCGGTCCTGCACTGCCCATCGTCAAGTACTCCACCATCGACGAGGCGGTAGAGAAGGCCAACGCACTCGAGGCCGGTCTTGGCGCCTCCGTATGGTCTTCCAACAAGGAAAAAGCTCTTGAGGTCGCTGCACGGATTCAAGCCGGAACCGTTTGGATCAACAAGCACGGAGCCGTCGACCCGCGCCTACCCTTCGGTGGCGCCAAGCAATCAGGTTACGGACTCGAATTTGGCGTCGAAGGCCTCAAACACCTCGGCCAGCCCCAGGTCATCAGCTACTAGAAACCACCACACATCGCGGCCCGCCCGCTCGGGCATGGGCCGCGATGTGTGCAGCTTCGCCGTGCAGATTTACATGGACCGAATCAAAGCTGCTCGCTTAGCCTTGATCCACCGCCGGGCTGATGGGTGATCTAAGGCTGAGGTCTTGCTGGGTTGTTCGCGTTTGGGCGTGCGGGAGCTCCGGCCGCGCTGCCAGTGATGTTCCACGAGGGTCCTTGATCGTGGCACACAAGGTATGGCTTGGCAGTAAAACCAACCACCCATTATCCGCCCTCTAAATCCTTGCGTCCTAGATCCCAGTGGATGCAGTCCTTTTAAAAGGGCGAACGCGGGCGCTGGGAATTTACCTAAACTGGCGTTCGCACCTGAGCATGGTTGGTCTACGATCCCGGAGCCGTGCAGTCCGTCCAGGACGTCGAGGAAACTTTCCCCCGGGACGACGTGTGCACGCTTGATCCCGTGAGCCACGAGCGTGTCCACGATGACATGCCCGGCGCTTTTTTGAGTATCGCCTTGTACGGCTGCACCTGCCCTGGTGGAAATGGTGCTCGTTTCGGTCATTTGTCCGTTTGCTTCCTTGAGTATGGAAAGCACCGCAGTGCTGCCGCGGGGTCGTTGGATCCCGATGTATTCATCGTTGTTTCTTTCCTCTTCTTCAGGCCGGGTCGGCCGTGCCATGCGTGGTCTGTCGATGCCGCCTCCGGGCAGGACCTGTCCCTTTTCCGGAGTCTTTCTCTGGTATGGCGGTTTATTCGTGTGGGATGGTTTTCTGGTCCAGGGCCAGTTTCAGAACTTCGGCAAGGTGACTGGCTTCGGCTCCGGTGCCCTGTGTCACCTGGGTTCGGCAGGAGAACCCGTCGGCCAGAACGATTGTGCCCCCGTCTTTGCCTCGCACCTTGGGAAAGAGCTCGCGTTCACCTAGTGCCTGTGAGACGTCCCAGTGTCCAGGCTCGAAACCAAAGTTGCCTGCGAGTCCGCAGCAGCCGGATTCGATGATGTCTGTGTCCACGCCGAGCTTTTGCAGCACCGCTTTGTCAGGGTCGTAGGACCCTTTCGCTTCCTGGTGGCAGTGCACTTGAGAGATGGCCTTGATGTTGATTTCGCCGAACGGCCATGGCCCCTGATGGGTCGCCACGATGTCCGCCAGCGTCACGACCTGACTGGCCAGCTTGGCGGCCCGGGGATCGTCCGGGAGCAGTTCGGTGATCTCGTCTGTGAGCATGACGGTGCAGGAGGGCTCGAGCCCAATGATCGGCATGTTTGCGTCCAGGGCAGGCCCCAGCGCATTCAGGGTCTGGGTGATGACCCGCTTGGCAATGTCCAGCTGCCCGGTGGAGTGCCATGTCAGGCCGCAGCACACCTGTCCGGCCGGGAGAACCACGCGGTATCCCAGTGCCTCCAGTACCTCGACGGCGGCCTGTCCGACGCCGGGTGAGTTGAAGTTGTTGAATGTGTCGGGCCAGAGCATCACGGTGGGTTGGTCCGGGTCCACCGAGTGCGTCACCGAGGATTCCCGCTTTTTGAACCACTTTCGCAGGGTTTGGGGTGCGAAGTGGATCATGCGGCGCTTGGGTTCGATGCCGACGAGACGCTTGACCAGTTCTTCCACCGGGCGGAACCCGAGGGTCCAGTTGGCGAACCGGGCGGCCCCAGGGATAGCCTCCAGCAGGCGCGATGTCAGGGGAAGCCATCCCATCGCATAGTGGGCCATGGGGCGGATACGGCCCTTGTAGTGGTGGTGCAGGAATTCGGCTTTGTAGGTGGACATGTCCACGTTGACGGGGCATTCGGTGGAGCAGGCCTTGCAGGACAGGCACAAGTCCAGTGCCTCCAAGGTTTCCTTGGATCGCCAGCCGTCAGTTACCGATTCCCCGCGCAGCATCTCCCCCAGCGCCCGCGCCCGGCCGCGGGTGGAATGGACCTCGTCCCGGGTCACTTGGTAGGAGGGGCACATGGAACCGACATCGGACCGGCAAAGCCCCACGCCGACGCAGCGGTTCGTGGCGCCCGCGAATGATCCCCCATCATGGCTGAAAGCATGCACGGGGGTGAGCTCGAAGGTGCGATTTCCGGGGCCGGGGCGGATGCCCTGATCCAGCGGTTCCGGGTCGACGAGAACGCCGGGGTTAAAGAAGTTCGCGTTGTCGAAGATGTTTTTGAACTGTGCGAAAGCCGACAGGGTTTCCGCTGAATACATTAACGGCAGCAGTTCTGAACGTGCGCGCCCATCACCGTGTTCACCGGAGACGGATCCCCCGTATCGGGCCACAAGGGTGGCGGCCTCCTCGACGAACTTCCGGTAGCCGAGGACGCCTTCTTCTGACCCAAGGCTGAAGTCGATGCGAATGTGCACGCAGCCTTCGCCGAAGTGGCCGAACGGTATGCCGCGCAGCCCGTGTGAGTCCAGGATCTTGTACAGGTCGCGAAGGTAGTCCGCCAGGTGCTCCGGCGGCACAGCGGAATCCTCCCACCCCGGCCAGGCCTCGCCGCCGTCGGGCAACCGTGTGACGATGCCGGCGCTGGCTTCGCGGATCCGCCACAAAGCACGTGCCTGGTTGTTCTCGGTCACGACGACCGAGTCGACAATCCGCCCGTCCCGGGCCAGGTCGTCGACCAGGGCCCGGGCGGCGTCCCTGGCGTCGGCGGGGGTTTCCCCGCCGACCTCCACGTAGAGCCAGCCTCCGCCTTCGGGCAGTTCGGATCCTGCCGTGGCGTGGCCGGGCCGTGACCGAAGGGCGGCCAGAAGGTCAGCTCCCATGCCCTCGACCGTGTACACCCCGGGCTGGCGCAGAAGGGGCGCGGCAGTTGCCGCGGCGAAGACATCGGAGAACCCGAGCACGGCCAGCGCTGTCGCCCGCGGGCGCTCGACGAGCCGGACCGTCAACTCCGTGATGATCCCGCAGGTCCCTTCGGTCCCGGCCATGGCCCGGGCCACGTTAAAGCCGTTCTCGGGAAGCAGATGGTGAAGCCCGTATCCGGATACTTGGCGGGCAAATTGTCCCAGTTCGGTCCGCAGGATGCCCAAATGCTTGTCGCGGAGCCGTTTGAGCTGGTTCTCGATAACCGGGTCGCTGCAGTAGTCAGCACCGATTTCGATCTCGCGCCCGTCAGCAAGCATGAGCTTGAGCGAGACGATGTTGTCTGCCGCTGTGCCCCAAGCCACGGAGTGGGAACCACAGGCGTTGTTCGCGAAGATCCCGCCGACAGTGCAGCGCGAGTGCGTTGAGGGGTCGGGCCCGTAGGTAAGGCCGAACGGTTCGGCCGCGTCGCGCAGCGTATCGCAGACGACGCCAGGCCGGATCCGGGCTGTGCGGGCCTCGGGGTCGATGGACAGGATCTGGTTGAAGTGCCGGCTCGTGTCGATGATGAGTCCATCACCGATGGCGTTTCCTGCTACCGAGGTGCCGCCCCCGCGGCATGTAACGGACCAGCCGCGTTCTGTTGCGATGCGCAGGGCCTCGCGGATCTCCTCCACAGAGCTGGGTTCGACCACGGCCGCGGGCACTCGGCGGTAGATCGAGGCGTCCGAAACGTAGGCCACGCGTGTGGTGAGGTCCTCACGTAGGGCGACGAGGGTCATGGTCTTCTCCTAGGGGTGCGGTGACGGCCCGGGTCCTCCAGGCCGTCACCAATGCGTTGCAGGGGTGGCTATTTGTCGGCCGGTGTTCCGGCTGTTTTCCGGCGCCCGAGGATCATGAGTGCGATCACGATTAGTGCGGCGACGCCGTTGGTGGCGACCATGACCGTGATCGACACAGCAGAACTTCCGGTCGCGTCCTGGATCCACCCGAAGGCCAAGGGACTGAAGAAACCGGCGGCGTTGCCAAGGGAATTGATGAGCGCGATGCCGCTGGCGGCTCCGACGCCGGCCAGGAAGGACGTCGGGAGATTCCAGAAGAGAGGTTTCGATGTCTGGATCGCCATGGTGGCGACGATGACAGCGAGGAAAGCGAGAGCTGGTGCCGGGCCCAGCAGGAGGGCAGTGGCCGCGAAGGCGAGTGTCGAGATCGCCAAGGCGATGATGAGGGGCGGCGACGGGCGGCGGGTTGAGACCGTCTTTCCCACGACGTACATGCAGATCGCCGCGGCCAGGAAGGGGATGGCGCTCAGCCAGCCGATGGTCGTTGCATCGAAGCCCGGTCCGACACCCTTGATCACCGACGGGAGCCAGTAGATGAGCGGGTAAGAGCCGCACTGCAGCAGGAAGTAAACGGCGGCGAGGACCAGGACTTTCTTGTTTTTGAGTGCAGCCCAATGCCCCTTAGGGGCAGTCTGGCTGCGGGTGGCGTCCTCAACCGCAATCGTTGATGCTATCCACGTCCGCTGCCGATCAGTCAGCCATTTGGCCTTCGCCGGCGAATCCGAGAGCGTGAAGAGGAAGACGATGCCGAGCACGAAAGCCGGTATACCTCCCACGAGGAAGATCCAGCGCCACGCGTCCAGTCCGAGGAGACCGCCGAAGGTATCGAGGATCCAGCCGTTCAGGGGTCCACCGACCAACCCGGCGAGCGGGATGGCCATCATAACGGTGGCCACCACTTTGGCGCGTTCACGGTTGGGGTACCAGTAGGTCAGGTACAGGATGATGCCTGGGAAGAAACCCGCCTCCGCGACGCCGAGCAGGAAGCGCAAAACGATTACGGACTCCGTGTTCCAGGCTGCCGCCATCAGGGCACCCACAATGCCCCAGGAGATCATGATGCGGGCCAGCCATTTACGGGCACCGAAACGCACCATAAAGATGTTGCTGGGTACCTCAGCGAGGATATAACCAAGAAAGAAGATGCCAGCGGCCAAACCGTAGGTGGCGGCATCCATGTTGAAGTCATCTTCGAAGCCGAACTTGGCGAACGAGATGTTCACCCGGTCGATATAGCTGATGAAATAGCCAATGATCAGCAGCGGGACGAGCCGCCACGTCACCTTCCTCATCGTGTGCTTCTTCTCTGCCTCGGTCAAATCGCTGGTTTCCAACGGAACCGGCTGGGCGGGGTTGCCAGCTTGCTGCATATTCCCTCTTTTTCATTCGGCCGCCGAAGCGGTCACTTCATTGTGATCCAGGCAACTGTAACATGCTACATGTGACACGCGAAGACTTAGCGTGGTGAAGTAGAAAGCGACGTCACTCTCGCCAGCTTCAGAGCGGACTCATCCGCTGGGATAGGGTGAATTCCATGGCACGACATGATCTTTCGTTCGAACCCTTGGGGGAACCCGAGACCTCACTGACCGGCAAGGTCATGAACAGAGTGCGAGCCGCGGTAATGTCCGGAGAGATGAAGCCAGGCGAATTGTATTCGGTATACCAACTGGCGGAGACCTTCGACATCTCCCGCTCCCCGGTCCGTGACGCGATGCTGCGCCTGGAGGAGGCCGGCCTGGTTCGGTTCGAACGCAATAAAGGGTTTCGGATCGTTCAGCCCCGTCCGGAAGACGTCGCAGAAATATTCGCCGTCCGACTGGCACTGGAGGTCCCCTCCGCACGCCGCGCAGCCCTGAACGCGTCAGAACAACTCCTCCTGGCGCTCCGTCAGGAAATGACACAGATGCTTGACGCCACGACCGCGGACGACGAGACGCGGTTCTTCCAGCACGATCAGCGCTTCCACGACCTCATCATCCAAGCCTCCGGAAACCACAGAATCCGGGAGATAATCAACCGGCTGCGAGCGTCAACGCGGATACTTGGCGCCTCAACAGCAGGCGTTGACCGCACCCTCGTGGACATTGCACATGAGCACGATCCAGTCTTCGATGCCATCACGCGTGGCGACGGAGAGGCGGCAGCGGCCGCTATGCATGCCCACCTCTCGCATACCGGACGGCTCCTCGTGCAGCAGAACGTCAAGAAGCTGGGCCTTGACCTCGACGGTGACGAAGTGTGGGAACGCATCACCGCGGCTTACTAAGCCTTGCTTTGGGACAACTTCGCGCGATGGTCGAAGTATGCCAAGACCACGAAGTCTGGATGCGGCGGGAGGGCAGCATTGACGCGCTACTGCGCAGCTGCGAAGTCGGCGTGGATTTCTAATCCCTGCCCTCCAGGATTGTCTTGGGTAGCGGGCAGCCTCGGGCTGGTGACTGTGAGCAGGAGGGTGAGGCTTTGTGCTGCGGAGACTACGGCGCGTGTGAGTTCCGTGGGTGGGGTTCCGGCTACCCGGTGGTTGGGGACCGTGACTGCTACTGACCCTCGAACGAAGCCGTTGACAAAGAAGGGCGCTGCGATGCCGTGGGCGTCCGGGACTCTTTCGCTGTCGCTGGCTGCCCACCCTTGAGATCGAATCAGTCCCAACTCTTGCGCGGAAACTCGCTCGTTATCGCTGATCCGTGCGCTGACGTGCTCGGGTAAGTAAGCGAGGATCGCCTTGCCCGCAGCGCCAGCGTTCAACGGGATCTCCTCGCCTTCCGCGAGGACGTACCGGACATTCCGAGCACCGGCCATCGTTCGTCCGATATGGACAACTTTGGTGTTCATATCGTAGAGGGCCAGGGTGGTGGTCTCGCCGGTCTGCTCGCTGAGCGCCCGCAGGTCCTCGTCCACGAGCTCTGAAAGACCATGGTCTGAACCTAGCGAGGCAGACCAGCGCAGCAGCGTTGGACCCGCCGTCCAGGTCTCGCTGTCGAGCTTGATCATGAGGCCAACATCGCGGGCGGATTCAGCAAGCCGCCGGGTAGCCACTGACCGTGTCCCCCACAGCGCTGAGAGGTCCTGGAGCGTCAGCTCGGCCAGCGGCTCCGAGCAGAAGGCGGTGATAAGGGCAGCGATCCGACGGATGAGTGTGGAGGATTCGGCTTCAAAATGGTGTGCCCCCGTGGAGGAGGGGTCGTTCCGGCCAGTGAGCAGGGATTCGAGTTCCCGGGCGGCGCCGCTTAGCATTTCTACACTAGGACCTATGTCTGTTTCCTTGAATTCGTTGCGGGGCCGGGATAGTGACAGGGAGCCGAATAGCCGGTCGTTGACGGTGAACGGGACGCCGATGCCGGCGGCGTCGGGAATGTGCTGGCCGATGCTGACGACGGCGCCGATGGTGGCGTAGCTTTGCAGGGCATTCTCGATGCGGGCCTTGCTGTCGATGGAGGCTTCGGTGTACTTCTTCAGTTCCTCCGGCAGGCCGGAGGTTCCGCGGCGGGTGAGGATGGCGAGGCCGAGCGCGCCGGCGTGGGTGGGCTGGTTTGTCCCTGGCGGGAGTGTGTACCTGACGGGCGCATCAGGTTCCAGGGATGCCAGGACGAAGCACTGCTCCGGCTTGCCGGTTTCGACGGCCATCAGGGCTGTGGCCCCGGACGCCTGACTCAAGCGCGCCAGGATTTTCGCACCCTCAAAAAAGAGAGGATGCCCTTCCTGAAGCGAAGCGGACAGGACCTTCAGCCGTGGTCCGACGATGTAGGCGCCGCCGGCATCCCTGGACACCAGCCGATCTTCAACGAGCCGGCCCAGTATCCGGTTGACGGTGCTCCTGCTGGCGCCCAGTTCCTCGCCCAGCTCGCGGACGCCCCAGCCGTAACCGGCGCGGCCGATAACAGCCTCAATGACGGCCACGACCTCTTTTGAGCCGTCCCGTGGCACCGACCGGTCCTGTTGCTCCATATCTGCAGTATCCCACGGCATCCTCCAACCCCCTTTGCGCCTGTCCGGCGACGACCCACCTTGACAGTGGCGTGGAGCACAGGCATTCTTTAATCATCACCGATTGAGACAGTGTCCCATTTTTCTAACATATAAGACAGTGAGGTCTTTGATGACTACCCCAACCGTTGCCGCCCGATCTTGAGAGGCGGGCGAAGGCCAAGAAAGCTACGGGCGTGGCTGCCTTCGGAACGTTCATTGAGTACTACGACTTCAGCGTTTACGGCTACGTCGCCGCCACACTTGCCACGGTGTTCTTCCCGGGCAAAGACCCGTTGATGTCACTGCTGGACACCCTGCTGGTGTTCGGCTCAGCCTTCGTGGTCCGGCCGCTGGGTGCGGTCTTCTTCGGCCGGCTGGGCGACCGCCGGGGCCGGCGGGCCAGCCTGATCGCGAGCATTACCTGCATGGGCGCGGCCGCGACACTGACCGGCCTGCTCCCCGGTTTCGCGCAGATCGGTGTTCTGGCGCCGATCCTGCTGGTGCTGCTGCGGATGCTGCAGGGCTTCTCCACCGGTGGTGAGATCGGCGGTGCCGCCGCCTACATCCGCGAGTGGGCCGAGCCGAAGCAGCGTTCGCTGTACGTCTCGATGATCCCCTCCATCGCCCAACTCGGTAAGGGTCTCGCTGCCGGCCTGGCCGCCCTCGCCGCCGTAGCAATGCCTGCCGCTGTCATGACCGAGTGGGGTTGGCGGATCCCTTTCCTGCTCGCGCTTCCCTTGGGCATCCTGTGCCTGATCCTGCGCCTCAAGGTTGAGGACAGCCCCGAATTCACGGCCATCAAGACCAAGGACAGCACCTCCGAAAAGCCCTTCCGGGAAGTCCTGAGCAAATACCCGAAGGCCCTTGCCAAGGTCACCACCATTTCGCTGGTCCAGAACCTCGGGACCTACATCGGCACCGTGTTCGTCGCCGTGTACTTCAGCGAAGTACTGGGCTTCAAAAAGAGCGAAGCGGCCACCATTGTCCTGCTGGCAGTACTGTTTGCCGCGTTTCTCATCCCGTTCGCCGGCCAGCTCGGTGACCGGATCGGCACCCGGAAGGTCCTGCTCTGGTCCTACGCCGCCTACGTCATCATCTCCATCCCATCCTTCGCGCTGATGAACCAGCACTCCTTCGCCCTGGCGCTGCTCGGACTCGGCCTGGGCATCATCCCCTACGCCCTGTGCCAGGCCGGAACCTACGGCTCCATGCTCGAGTTCTACCCCACCCGCATCCGCCACACCGGCGTCGCGTTCGGCCACAGCGTCGGAGCCGTCATCGGCGGCGGGGCCGGCCCGTACTTCGCGACCTGGCTCATCGATCTGAGCGGCAACACCTTCATTCCTGCCTTTGTCCTGGTAGGCGCAGGACTGGTCGGCCTCCTCGTCGTAGGCCTCACCGTCAAGAAGAACTACGACCCTTCCCTCCACCTCTACCGTTAGGCCCGCACCGTGACCGAGATCTACATCTCCGACGTCATCCACGAGGACGTCCTCGCCGACGTCCGCCACAATGCGACCGTGCACGTCGGCTACGGCCTCAACAAAGTCAGCTACCTCGACGTCAGCGAGAACGTTGACGCAGTCATCCTGCGTGCAGAAACCTTTACCCGCGAGATGATCGAAGCCTCACCACGACTGAAGATCATCGCCCGGCACGGGGTCGGCACCGACAACGTCGACATCCGGGCGGCATCGGAGAACGGCATCTGGGTGACCAGCACCCCGGGCTCGAACAGCAACGCCGTCGCCGAGCACGTCTTCGCCCTCCTGCTCTCCCTGACCCGCCACATCGTGCCGGCCGCTAACCGCGTCCTGGCCGGAACCTGGGCCGAAGGCCGCGGGGACCTCGTCGGGTTTGAACTCTCCGGCCGCAC
This sequence comes from Pseudarthrobacter sp. TAF60_1, assembly GCF_052113505.1. Classification (NCBI taxonomy): domain Bacteria; kingdom Bacillati; phylum Actinomycetota; class Actinomycetes; order Micrococcales; family Micrococcaceae; genus Pseudarthrobacter; species Pseudarthrobacter sp. TAF60_1. Next base: position 238,142 of record NZ_JBFRDI010000004.1, on the reverse strand, counting down.
GCTCGGGATCGTGGGCTTCGGAGCCATCGGCAAACGCGTCGCCGCCATTGCCCGGGGCTTCGGGATGCGGGTGCTCGCCTCCGACCCGATCGCTAAGGCAGCCGAAGTGGGCGCCGCGGGTGCGGACCTGGTTGAACTGGACACCCTGTACGGCGGGGCGGACATCATCACCCTGCACGCCCCATTGCTGCCCGGCACCCGCCACATGATCTCCATCCGCGAGTTGGCCCTGATGAAACCCACCGCACTGGTTATCAACACCTCCCGCGGTGGCCTGATCGATGAGGCCGCACTGGTCACGGCCCTGACCGACGGCGCTCTAGCGGGCGCGGCCCTGGATGTCCTCGAAGCCGAAAGCATCGACATGAAGGACCCGCTCTCCCACAACAGGGTGCCCCTGCACGAAGTACCCAACCTGCTCGTCACCCCCCATATCGCAGGCCAGACCCAGGAAGCATTCCAGGAGGCAGGCACCCGTTCCTGGTCAGAAGTACGCGCCGTCCTGGCAGGGGCGGCCCCTGCCTTCCCCGTCAACACCAGCGACCTGCGCAAAGTCCCCGCCTGATCCGGCACACCAAACTCCAAGGAACCACACGTGTACATCAACGCCCCTGCAGAGAACATCACCGTCTACCCCGAATGGCCCCGCCCGTCTCAGGATCTGGTCCGATCCCTGGCCGCCTACGCCCCGGCGCTGATCGGTGACGTGCGCAAACGCCTGGACATGATGTCCGCCGACATCCGATGCCTGACCCCCGGAGCCCGACTGGCGGGGACCGCCCTGCCCATCCAGATCTGGGAGGGTGACAACCTCGCCATCCACCGCGGACTCGACGAAGCCAAACCCGGCGACGTGCTTGTCATCTCCGGCAACGGCGTCACCAACCGGTCCGTCTTCGGCGGCATCCTCGCCGAAATCTGCCTCAGCAATGGCGTCACCGGAGTCATCGTTGACGGCGCCGTCCGCGACATCGAAGAAATGAACGAAATGGGCCTCGCCGTGTTCGCCCGCGCCGTAGTTCCCGCCGGGCCTTCCAAGAACGGCCCGGGTTACGTCGGGAAGCCGGTCGCATGCGGCAATGTCGTCTGCAACCCGGGCGACGTCGTCATCGGCGACGCAGACGGAATCGTCGTCATCCCCCAGTCCGAACTCAACGAAACCCTTCAGGCGCTGCCCGGTCAGGAAGAGGTCGAACGACAGATCCGATCCCGGATTAAGGAAGCAGCTTCGCACTAGCCCAACCGACAAACCACACTAGAGGGAGAGGCTGCGGCAGCACCATGGCCGCAGCCTCTCCCTATATCCGCCCAGGAGAAACAGATGCCGCCAAGCACCACGTCAGCACACACGCACGGGCAATGGGACCTTCTGCTCAACACAAGGGTGGAAATCCGCCAATACGGTCAGATGATCAGAACCGGGATCGTGGAAGAAGTCATGCCTGACTCATCCGCGCTCTGGCTGGCAGCCGATGGCGCCAATCCCCGTCAAATGTTCGAGAAATGCCAGGACCATGAAGTCTGGGTCACCCCGCAGGAGCTCACCGGTGACATGCACTTCCGCATGACGGCGAGGCACATCTTCGAAGCCCCCGCAGTAAAATCCCGAACGGCATGCTAAATCCTCGGTCAATGCAGGCCGGGGCGGCCGATCAACCAGTCCGCAGCGTCGCGTCCCTAGTGAGCTGCGCCCAGTTCAATGAGTAGGGCCCGGAAATGATGAGGCCCAACCCGGCGATCGTGACCGGGGTAAGGTGTTCCTTGGAGAAGATACGGCCGGCTCGCGATTGCCGTCAAAGTGACGCCTGCCGCAGCCCACGTGCCATAGGCAACCCAGGTTCAGGCCTCAATCCAGGGTCAGGCTTAGAAGCGTGAACGCGAGCCGGTACCGGATGCCGACATCGACCTACCAGAGACGTTTTCCCTGAGAGGCCAGACGCAGGCCAGGGTAGCGCTCACCTCGGGAAGGATTGCCGCCGTCAGTAGCAGCCACATCATGACCCAACCTCCTCTTTGGGTGGTTGGTGCGAACCGGGTTCAACACAGAGCACGCCCCCGATGACCAGCGCGCCCCCGTCAGCATCATCGGCCTTAATAATTCGCCGAAGAGGAGTGCTGCGAGCAGCACGGTGAGAATCACGCCCAGCGTAGCCCAGATACCATAGACAAGCATCCCCTAGTCAGGGCATCTGGGGCGAGGCGCTTGTCACAGGACTCCCGCGCTGACATGACGTCTTCAATGTATTTCTCTGCCCAACGGCCCAGCGCCGTCAGCGGCCCGCGCAGCGTGCAGCCGAGGGTGGTCAACTCGTACTCCAGGCGGGGAGGCATTTCGTCATACGCGGTCCGGTCCACGCTCCCGTCCCGTTCCAAGTCCGGCAGGGTATCGGCCAGGACCTTTCCGCTGATACCGTCCACGGCCTCCCGCAGCTCACCGAACCTCAACGGACCCCCACTGAGAGCGATGAACAGCCGCTTTGCTTAGGCGTGCCGAGCGGCGGGGCCGCGACACCCATCCCACAACTTTCGCTGCTCATAGTAGAAAACAGCGGTGGGAGACCAACGCAGAATCTCACCTGCTTGTCGAGCAACGTCTACAGCATACACACGGCTAGAGGCCCGTAAAGCGCCTCTAGCCTGGGGGAAAACGTCATCTCATGAGCTTTTTGGACATGCACCAGCATGGCCAGGCCAAAAAGCGGCAACGTGCCCATCCGACTTCGCACTAGGACCACGGGCAGCTCCATCTGAAAGGTGTTGCAAGCAGGCACAGGACCTTCAGGCACGGGGCGGCCCCCTCCCGGTTGACATGTGGACCAACAACAACGCGAAGTCACGCTTAGCAGATGACGTAACCCAGGTGCCCCAGCACACCGGACGAAACGTCCATTACCGGCTCTTTGAAATGCCAGGGCCGGAGCTCGGCAAGGCGTTTCCTGCCTACGTTTTGTCGCTCTCCGGGTCGACCCATTCCCTCGGGGCCAGGAGGTGCCTCCGCGGGAGGGCCTGTGGTTTTGCCGCAATGAGCTTGTCGTAGGTGTTGGCAGCGACCAGCCGGTGAGGTCCGCCGGGACTATGCCCGAGGTAGCTTCTCCAGCCTCAACTGAATTTCGTCTGCCTGCGAGGCCGGGACAGTGGGATCGCCCGTGTCGCCATGCGGACGCTCACAAGGGGCTGTTCTTCACATAGCGTGGTGGCAGGGGTTGCAGCTGCGACCGGACTGCAAGGCGAAGGACGAACATGGATTACGTAAAGCTCGGCAACACGGGCATGGACATCTCGCCGCTGGCACTGGGATGTATGACGTATGGGGATCCCGCGCGGGGTCCCCATCCGTGGACGCTGCCTGAAAGCGAGAGCCGGCCGCTGATCCGCCAAGCTGTGGATGCTGGCATCAATTTCTTCGACACCGCGAACGTTTACTCCAACGGCTCCAGCGAGGAGATCGTAGGCAGAGCGCTGGCCGAGTTCGCCCGTCGCGAGGAAATCGTGATTGCCACAAAGGTCCACGGCGTGATGCGACCCGGCCCGAACGGAAGGGGCCTCTCGCGCAAGGCCATTTTCGCGGAGCTCGACGCCAGCCTGACCCGGTTGGGGACGGACTACGTGGATCTGTACCAGATTCACCGTTGGGATCCCGCCACGCCTATCGAGGAAACGCTTGAAGCCCTGCATGACGTCGTCAAGGCCGGCAAAGTCCGCTACATCGGGGCCTCCTCGATGGCCGCTTGGCAATTCAGCAAGGCCCTTCATCTGCAGCAGATCAATGGTTGGGTCCGGTTCGTGACGATGCAGGACCACTACAACCTCGTATACCGGGAGGAGGAACGCGAAATGTTTCCCCTCTGCGCCGACCAAAAGGTCGGGGTCCTGCCCTGGAGTCCGCTGGCCCGGGGCAAACTGACCCGGGACTGGGACGAGAAAACCAATCGTTCGGAGAAGGACGAGTTCGGTAAGACGCTCTACAGTGCCGAGAGCGGTGACCGGGCGGTCGCCGACGCCGTGCGCGTTATCGCCGAACGCCGAGGGGTGTCGCGCGCCCAAGTGGCCCTGGCTTGGGTTCGCTCCAACAGCGTGGTCAGCGCGCCTATCGTCGGTGCGAGCAAGCCACAACATCTCCACGACGCTGTGAGCTCTCTCGAGCTACCGCTCACCCCGGAGGAAAAGTCAGAACTTGAAAATCCTTACGTGCCGCACGAAATCGCGGGATATTGAGCCCCCGGTAAACGAACCGGCCTCGGCTCGGCATTCCCACGAATGCCTAGCCTTGGTTGCTTTTATCCACCAAGGTCAGAAGGAAGCTGTGGGAACTACGCGAACAGTGCGCGGCTAATCGACCAGCCCTTCTACGGCAAGCTGCCCGGCGGGAGCAACCTATTCAGGCTGGCGCAGGGCTGGTCCGGTAGATTCCGGCGTAGTCCACGGCGCCGTCGCATGCCTCCATCGAGAGCTTAAATGCGCCGGAGAAGGTAATACATGGCCGCGGCGCGCTGAGACATAGCCTCTGGTAATTGGTCGCGCATCTATCGATCCGCATCGTACCGAGCGATGAAGGCCGCCCAATTCTGCGCGTCCTCTGGTGCCTGGCCGTCGGACCGGGAGTGTTCACTGAGGAGGCACCAGGAAGGCTCAACAGTTTGCTCCTACGGCCGCACGGGCGCTGGGAATGGGTCTATACGAGAGAATAACCTTATCGCGCACTCGAACAGTCGGATGACTCCTTTTCCAGCGAGGGCCTGGGTGAGGCGGACGGAATCGCCGCTGGTCTGGCAGACGTGGGCGTGGTGCAGCAGCCGGTCAACGGTGGCGGTAGCCAGGGTTTTGGGCATGAGCTCGTCGAAGCCGGCGGGGTGGAGGTTGGAGCTGATCGCGACGAAGCGTTTTTCGTAGGCTGCGTCCACGACCCTGTAGAGGCCTTCAGTGGCGTCGGTGGCCACCGACAGCAAGCCGATGCCATCAACCACCACCACCTCGGCGCGGAGAATCTTGGCGACGGCGCGAGTGACGCTGCCATCGGTGTGGTGCGCGCGGATGAGGGCTTGACGCTTGGCTCAACCGGCCCTACTCTATAACAAGGTAATTATATAATGGTAAGGTTATGATCTTGATGGTTGATGAATTGAGTGCAGTGTTCGGAGCGCTGGCAGATCCGACCCGGAGGGCAATTCTGCAGCGACTCGCGGACGGCGACGCGCAGGTTTCCGACCTCGCGGCGCCGTTCAGGATCAGCCAACCGGCTATTTCGAGGCATTTAAAGGTATTGGAGAACGCCGGCCTGATCTCTCGGAACCGGGTGGCGACTGCCCGGTTCAGTCATCTGGAGCCCGACCGGCTTAGGGAAGCGAGCGAATACATGGAGCGGTACAAGGAGTTTTGGGGTGAGTCCTTCGACAAACTCGACGGCGCGCTGGCCGCGTTTCAGCGCGACACCACGCCCAAGGGCCGGGGCCGAGATGTCTGAGAGGCGCCAGCAGGAAATCACAGAACACGATGTCTTCATCTCCCGCTCTTTCGCCGCACCTAGGGACACGGTCTGGCGATTCTGGACCGAACCCCAACTCCTCGCCTCCTGGTTCGGGCCCGAAGGAGTTCACGTACCGGTCGACAGCATCACGGTGGAGCTCGTGGAGCATGGCCGTTGGGAGTTGACCATGGTCGACAACGCCACCGGGGCCAGCCACCCCATCAGGGGACGCATCATCGCCTTTCAGGCACCGGAATTCCTTGAGATCCAACTGACCGCACTGACCTTGGCTGGACCCGTGGACGACGTCGTGCTGCGGCTACAGTTCCACGATCACGGCGATCGGACGCGCATGACCCTCCACCAAGGCCCGTTCACGGACGAGATCCGGGACATGACCCACGCCGGATGGATTTTGTCCTTCACCAAACTCGACACCCTCCTCGAAAGGCCCACAGCATGAAAACCAGCTCTGCCCAAACCCAGGTCACCCAGATCACCTCAGCGGACGGGACCCCCATCTCCGTCGAACACCTCGGCACCGGCCCCTCCCTGGTACTGGTCGACGGCGCCTTCTGCGGCCGGTCCTTCGGCCCGGCACGGTCACTGGCCACAACGCTTGCCGACTCCTTCACCGTGTATTTCTACGACCGTCGCGGCCGCGGCGACAGCGGTGATACCCGGCCCTACTCCGTGGAACGTGAAATCGAAGACCTCGCCGCCGTCATCACCCATGCGGGCGAAGACCCCTTTGTCTACGGAATCTCCTCCGGCGCCGCCCTCGCCCTCGAAGCAGCAGCGGCGGGTATCCCGATGCGCAAGCTCGCCACCTATGAAGCCCCCTATACAGGAGTCGGGGACGCCGACGGAACGCCCATCGACCACGCCGGGCACCTGAACTCACTGCTCGCCCAAAACAAACGCGGCGCGATGGTCTCCTACTTCCTGGTCAAAATGATCGGCGTCCCGGCCTTTGTGCCCATCATGCTGCGCCTCATGCCAAAGATCTGGAAGAGCCAAAAGGACGCCGCCAACACACTCCCCTACGAGATCGCCGTTCTCAACAACTTCACCGCACCCACCGACCGACTCGCCAAAATCACGGTCCCGACCCTTGTCATGGTCGGTGGAAAAGCCGCCCCAGCCATGACCTCAGCCCAAACAACAACAGCCGCCGCCATCCCCCAAGCCCTGCACCGCACCCTTGAGGGCCAAACACACCAAGTCTCAGATGCAGCAATGGCAGCAGAACTCCGCGGCTTCTTCACCGATTGACCAGAACAGACCATGCCCAAAATCAGCTATCCAGTCGAACGTCAGAGATCCCAGCGAACCCGGTCCCCTTCCCCGGCCACGCGGTTATTGCTGGCCTGTGGCATCGCCGCCGGTCCCCTATACCTTCTGGTCAGCTATAGATTTCTTTGCCGGTCAACGTACGCTGCACTGGACCGCTCGAAAATGCATCCGTGCGGAATTGGCGAGTGATTTCCAGCGCCTCTTGAGTCAGGGCCTCTGCGACCAACGCCTGTTGCTTCGGTGGACTCAGGACGTCGTTGTAGCTGAAAAGGACCAGCTCGTCCCGGCCCCGTTGCTTGGCGCGGAAACCCTTCGAGGTGTATCCGAGGTCTTTATTCGAGGCAACAACCCAGTACTCAATCCCTTCGCCGATTTTGTCGGCTGCCGCGAGATGTTCCCTGGCCAAGGCAGTGAGCAGATTAGACACGAAGGGATCAGTGACTTTTTCCCCGGCGTCAAGGTCCTGTACTGGGTGCCGCGGCCGCAGTTAAAACGAAGTCGGCTTAACAGCGATCGCGGAACGCAATACACGTCCCGGGAAATGAGTGTCTGGTGCACCGGCAACGGCGTCCGGCAGTCCATTGGGAGCGACCGGCGTGTGCTGGGACAATGCAGTGGCAGAATCGGCGTTCTCATCCCTAAAAAACGAGTTCTACCACCACAGCTTCACCACCCGCCAGGAAGCCCGGCGCGGAGTGATGAAGTACATCGAAGTGTTCTACAACCGCTGGCGACCCCACAGCAACAACGACGGCCTGCCGCCAGCCACCGCAATGGCAGCATTCCCGCCCACCGAACAACCGCTTCCCGCGGCTGCCTGACCAAAAAGAAACTACGCGACTGTCTCACATCCTTGACACACCTCAGGTGATTGACGAACTGCACAATGTGCTGGCCGGCCGGGCGGATGTCCGGCGCGAATTCCTGAACCTGCTGCGCTTCCTGGGAACGAGCTGCGGATCCCTCTGGTGGGGGTCGGGACCGTGAGGCCTATCTCGCGATCCGTTCCGATGACTAGCTCGAAAACCGGTTTGAGCCCATGACGCTGCCCTTGTAGGAGGCCGATGCAAACCTGTTGTCCCTGCTGGCCAGCTTCGCTTCCTCTTTCCCGCTGCGCACGCGATCGAATCTGCCGGCCGATGACATGGCCCGCTACCTCCTCACCCGCAGCGAGGGCACCATCGCTCCTGACCGAAGCCCCAGTAGCTCGAACACGGACTGGGCCAAAGTGAACTCAGCGACCCCGAGTTGGATCTGAACCCGCCGACGTTGGCCGCCGCAAGGCTTCCGGCAGTGCCCGGGAGGTCCTGGTCCTGCGCCTGGGATTGCTGCTGGCCCTCGTCGCACCGCCGTTCTTCGTAGTGCCACGGACCGTGACAACCTCGTCAAACTCTTTGTTGTCGCTATTTGTTTCCCTGCGGCCCTGATCGGCGGACATTTCCTGACGATCCGGGCGCGCGTTCCGGTGATGCCGAACATCCGCGGGCACTGGCTGAATGAGCTCCGCGAGGACGTCGTCAACGCGACACTCGTGGCCATCCTGCGAAACAAGGGGGACCTCGACGCCCGCACGGCAGCAGCCGGCCAGCGCGGCTGGGCCAGTATCCAGGCGGCGTCCAAGGCGGTGGCCGCCCTCCACAGCTAAGCAGGCTGGCAGAAGCGGAGCCCTGGACCGTCAGTTGATGATTTCGCCCCGCTCGTCGGCCAGGAGTGCTGCCAGGCGGTCTTTCCATGCATTCAGTTCCTCGGGCGTCAGGCGAGTCCAGTCGGTAACTTCGCCAATGACCCTGAGGGGTCCAGTGCTTCGATATGAGCGGGTGGGGTTTCCGGGGAACTTCTTGTCGGTCACGTTCGGGTCGTTCTCGAAGGCCCCCGTCGGCTCGACGGCGTAAACCCGCGGGGCGCCGTCACCGGCTGCGAGTTCTGCAGCGAGCCCCGCGCCGTTCGGAAGGGCGGTGAAATAGATGTGGTTCATCACGACTTCTGGACGGTAGTTCGACCGGAAGCCTGCGCTCAAGAGATCACCGGCCTTGAGATCGGCTTTCGTGCCGTGAAAGAACGGGCCCTCATCCATTGGTTGGTTCACATTTACAGCCTAAGCCGATGTCATCGCCTGACATCCCCGGATCCGGCAGATGAAGCAGGAAGCGGCCTCGCAGGACCGGGCGAGGCGACTCGTGGACCGGCCCTGACACTACCCATGCAACGTGAAGAAGGACTTCGGGTCGTCGGCGCCCAGCAGGTCGTGGTGGAAGGCGATGGCGTCCACTGGCCGGGTGTCCATGAACAGGATCGCGACCGTCCGGGAATGAACCACGATGTAGCGGGTGAGGTCTTCCACCCAGGAATGGATCCCGGTGAACTCCTCGACATTCAACCCGTCCCCGAGCAGGCCCCGCTGCTCGAGCAGGTCGTAGACAAGATTCCAGGCGAGATCCATCAGTTCGTGGATTGCCGCCTCAACAGTTGGAGCCGTCATAACTCCATAGTGCTCCCGGGCACTGACAGTCCTGCGGACGAGCGCGGGCGTGTCCCGCAGCCATCACAGAGAATGCGAGCGCCGCGCGACCACTGCACTCCCACACCCTCGACGGCCAGCCCTAAGCACATCTGCCGGGGGCCGTGCTCCTAGATCCAGTCCCGTTTCTTGAAGGCCACGTAGAGGATGACCGATCCGGCGACGATCAAGGACAGTGAGAGCCAAAGCCCTGAATCGCTCTGGAATCCGAAGAACGGTACGTTTTGTCCGAAGAAGCCCGTCACGGCCGTGGGGACGGCAATGATCGCGGCCCAGCTGGTGACCTTTTTCATGACCAGGTTCATCTGATTGCCCTGGATACTGATGTGGGTTTCCAGGATTGTCGTTACCAGGTCCCGAAGGGACTCGGTCCATTCCGTGGCCCGTAGCACGTGATCGTAGACGTCCTGGAGGAACGGCTGCATGACCGCGCTGCAGCCGACAAGGTCATCGCGGCGCAGCAGAGTGTTCAGAACCTCCCGCATGGGCAGGACGATGCGGCGGAGCTTTACAAGGCTCTTGCGCATCTCAAAGGTTTTCCGCTGCAAGTCGTGATACGGGGAGTGGTCATCGAAGAGGCCGTCTTCCAGGGCTTCGATATAGCCGTCGAGTTCCTGGACAGCGTCAAAGTGCCCGTCCACGATCAGGTCCAGCAGGCCCCAAAATAGGAACGGCACCCCATGGACGGTCAGGTCCGTTTCGGCATCCCAGTGCGCCTTCAGTTTGTCGGTGTCGAACTCGGGCCCGTGGACGGTCACCAGCGCGTTCCGGGTGACGAAGGCCGAGATCTCGGCAACGGCCAGTTCGCCGGTGCCGGGGACCAGATGGGCTTCGTAGGCGGACAGGAAGAGATGGTTCGGATAGCGGTCCAGCTTGGGTCGCTGGAAGTCATGGACAGCGTCCTCAACGGCGAGGCGGTGAAGCCCGTACACCGTCTCCACTCCCAGGAGGTCATCCGCGGTAGGGTCCGTGTAATCGATCCACAACACCACATCATCCTGGTGGGCCAAGACCTCGATCTCGTGGGCGCCAACATCTTCGCGCTCGAGCTTGCCTTCGCGGTACAGCCGTATGAAAACCATTCGCCATATAGTACTGCGGCTTCCTTCACCCCTCTCCCAGCTTCGGCAGTGTCCTGACCTTGCAGTACGGCGCATAGGGCCGCCCTCGGAATTGACCTCGCAGACCTCGGTCTCGCGCCTCGATGTGGTTGCCGAGCGTCAGCAGGACGCTCTATTTAGCGGCGTGGGGTGGCTTGTAAAAGTGAAACGTCCAACGTTAGAGCCATTTTTACCCGGAACCATCGGCTTGGAATAACAAGGAGCTCTGTTGGCCCTCGCCGCTCCTAAGGTGGCCGGCCCCCTGATGCGCCGCGCGGTGAGAGCTCCAAGGCCTGGCGCCTGGCAGCATCTCGTCGAAGGGGCTAGCATTTGGCCAGAAACGCAGCCCATCCGCGGGCTTGTGCTGTTCAGCGCAAAGGGGAGGTCGTGGCGGGGCGACGTAGAATCCTGATCGCGTTTTACGGTTCTTTCCTCATTTCCGCGTGCGGACCGAGCGAACCGGTTGCCGATCAGCCTGTTGCCGTCACCGTGCGCCCAAGCCCGACCCCCCGGACGCACCATCTGTGCAGTCGAAGGCCATTGCGGCGCGTCATCGAGCGCTGCGTCCAGCTCTGTTCCGGCAATGGCAGAGCCGTCTTCTGGCCTGGACAACAGGTGCGCGTTCCGGCATCAGAAGTGATGCTCGGGCGGGATGAACCCGAAAATCGGCGCGTTCCTGCCCTCTTCGTAGTTCGGATCATGCGTGTTGAGCGGATCGAAGGGAATGATACTTTCCCCGACGAGCCGGGACGGTTCTTTCCGCACCCGGAAGTTCTGGCCGGCGGCATGGTTCCAACGCTTTATGAAGTCGTCCACGGTCCACTTGGCGACTTCGCCGGGAGGAACGTGGAGGTTGTGCGCCCAGAGCCGAAGGCGGAAGTCCCTCACGGTCTTCGGATCGTCCAGGATCACGTTGAGCTCCGTATCTCGGACGAATCCTCGGAAGTTCGCATTGGCTGAACCCAGCGTGAGGGCTTCGTCGTCGACCAGGACGAGCTTCGCGTGCGTGATCCCGTCTTCGTATCGGAGCGTGTAGACACTCACGCGGCTCTCTGGGATGCCGTGAAGCAATCGTTTGAAGAACTTCATGCGATACCACATCTCGTTCTGATAGAAGTTGACCGCATTCTGCTGCCTATCCCGCTCTCCCTGATCCTTTTCGGTCGGGTCAACGCGCTTCCGGTCATCGGTTCCGGTTCCAACCACGACCATGACGATGAGTTGGGGTATGGCCTGCGCCTGTTTCACGATGGCGTCGGCGAGTTCCGGCACGTGAAAGTATTGGTTCTCGAGGTAGATGAAGCGCGTGGCGCGCCCGATCAATCGGAAGTAACCTCGCCAGATGTCATCACGGATGACCGGGACACGCGACGAGAGGGCCTGAAATCTAGTCTGCCCGGACGCGACCGTGCGCACCATCTGCAGCTTTTGGCCATTCACGGCCGCCGCACCGTTGCCTCCTCCCGAGCTTTGCGCGAGCGTTTCTGGATCCTGCCACCCAGTGAGCCGGACCTTCGAGCTGGTCCGCTCGCGGTTCCAGCGCTCGACGAACTCGCGCTCGAGATCGCGTGCGATCATTCCCTCAAGCTGGGCTCCGACGTCATGCCAGACCCAGTTGATGTGCCAATAGCCCCGCGGTGTGCGATGGAAGGAAATGTCGAGACCGCCGCAGAAGGCGGTCGCGGTGTTGCCCTTCAGCGCGACGACGAACTTTTGATGGTGGACTGCTATCTCGCCCAGCGGGCTCAGGATGTACTTGAAGTTGTCGCCCTGGCCCTCCGACACGTTCTTGATGACTTCGTCGAGTGGGGCCAGAGGGGTCATCAAGCCGGACCCGTTCGGGTGCTGTGCGACGATCACGCGCACCTTGACCCCGTCATTCGCCTTCTTGACGAGGAGATCGCTCCAATGCGTGCCGATCCCCGGACGCTCAATCGTGAGCTGGGTGTCTTGCGGCGCGAACTGCCAGCTCGCGATGTAGAGTGCATCGCCTTTTCCCAGCTGCTCTACGGCCTTCTGCATAAGTGTGAATGTCGACACGTCGTCCTTGGAACCGCCGACCAGGCTCCATGATTTGGGATTATTTCGCTGTACAAGCTTTCCGAGCTTTCCTGTGCCGTCCGAGTCCCGTCCATTCACCATCAACGTGGCGCGCCCCGTCGTCTGCTTGGCGATGAAGCCGTCGTAGCTTCGTGACGCGAGTTCCGGCAGGAAGACGGTCGGCTTGTACGTGGGATCGAGCCTCCTCGTGACGATCGTGAGGTAGAGATCCCACTCCGCACGCGTCTTGTAGAAGTCCTCGTCTTCCGGATCGCTCAGCCTTCCCTCGCCCGCATTGTTCATGCGCTCGGGGTGCTCCATGAAGAAGACGATGTCGGCGAGTTTCCTCGCTTCGCGGACAGGGGCGACAGGGTCACCGATGGCAAGGTCCACCGTGTCCAGCCAGAATGGATGCTTAATATCCAAGTCCGGATCCAGCCTCCTGGCCAGGGTCTGCAACACCCCCGCCGAGAAGCTCGCCTGCACCCCGTCCGGCAGGTCCTGACGACGAAATGGCGGGTTGGCGGGGACGGATCCGATCTGCGGGACCGCATCGATCGTGGGCAACGGATCGATTCCTCTGATGGGGGAGATTCCGCCAACGGGATCAAACGGCACGTCGCCCATGGCGGTCACTCAGACCTGCCGGCCGGTCTTGGGGTCGTACTTGACCTCGACCGGGACAATCTGGTCCGTCGGCAGGATCTCGATCCACTGGTCGAAGATCTCGTAGTTCTTTCCCACGTTCGCCCGGAAGCTGCCTTCAAGGGGGAAGAAGCCATGCTCGTAGACGCGGTCGCTCGGCGTCGCGGTCACGGTATTCTCCTCGTCGACCAACGCGGGATCGGAGACTTCATCCTGCTTCGGGTACTTCCCGGTCTCGACACCCTCTTTGTATTTTCTTCGGATCTTCTCGGCGAGATCCTTCAGGACGTCAATCATCTTTTGGCCGCCCAGGGGATTGCCGTCGACGTCCTTCTCGTCCGGGTTGCTCGCGTGGTAGACGACGTCGTCGGTAATGCCGTTCATCCCCTCGACGGCCTCGAGCCAGTTGATCGCGGCCGTCTCCATCCCCGGGCGAATCGGCATCACGGCCTTGACCCAGGGGGCGTTGAGGAAGGCGTTTCGCATGTTATCGCCGTCGAGCTGCAGCAGCCATCCGAGCGAGCTTCCGAATTTGGCCGGATCCGAGGCCTCGGTGATGAAGTAATTGTCCCGCGCGGCATCATCGGCGCCGCCCCAGCCGACGGTGCTTGCGCTCATCGGGTTCACGGCCGAGACGTTCGCGTCCGACGTGTGGACGCGCTTCATCAGACCATTGCGCATGACCGCGCCGGCAACGGATCCCGCGGCGGACGTGTAGTCGACGGTCGGTGTCGCGGTCGGCTGGAGCTGCTGGCGGCTCCGGTGCATTCGCGGGCGCCACCATTCCGGCGCGACGAAGTAGAGCATCTTGTCTACATCGAAGATCGCGTTCAAGAGCTCCGCCGTGACGTGACGCGTCCGATCATCGGGCAGATCGACGCCGTTCAGGAGCATGTCCTGAATCAACTTCCGGTAGACGGAGATCCGCTCTTCCTCCCGAAGCCCGTCGGCGCTGCGCGGTTGAATCTTGCTCGCGAGCGTCACGCGGTCCTTGACCGTCTCGACGAATGCCTTCTCGTAGGCCACTTTCTCGGCTTCCTTGAAGCTCGCCAGGGCATCGCCATTCCTGGCGACGATGTCATCGTTTGCGCCGGGCTTCGGCGACCACTGAAGGACCAGCTTCACCTGGACGCTGTTCTGCCCCTGGAAATCGGCGGAGTCGAGGTGAAGGGTGAAGGTTCCGTCACTCGGCAGGACACCGCGCCGCGATAAGAGGAAGGGCTTTCCCTGCGGGTCGAACTCGACGTTGGTGAGCTGATAGTTGGCCTTCTGACACACCAACTGTTGCGGAAAATCGGTTTGAATCTCCTCGTGGTCAAGGCCCCAATACTCGGCCGCCGCGCCGTTGACGTAAACCACGCCCTCGTTGTCCGCGTCGGTGCCGTCGGCGGAGATAAACGGAATCGTCACCAGCGGTTCTTCCTGAAAGGGCTGGAGCAACGGGATCTCTTCGGGGTGCGGGATGCTTTCGAGCTCCGCGGGCTTGGCGATATGGACCAGCTTCGCGATGCCCAGCTCGCGCCCGGGATCGTCGACGTACGATTGCCAGCACAAGAACGTTCCGATGTCCTGCACCTGGACGCCCACCTGCCGCATCTTTCGGCGGAGCTCGTAGTTGAGAAGCTCGTTCGTCGTGTTCGCCATCGTGTGCTTGGCGCTCGAGAAATCCGTCTGTTCGGTCACCGTCCTGAACGTCGACTTGAAGTTCTTCCGAATCTCCGAGGAGAGCTTCTCCGTCTGCTGGCGCATCTGCTTATGCGTCACCTCGCGCGCCGTCTGCTGGGAGTGACCGTAGTCAAAACTCGATGTCGCCTGGATTGACGCGTACGACGCCTGGATGCTTGCGCCGAACTTCACGTCGTTCCGGGTGTCCTCCTTCACGGCCTCCGAGATCTCGTCCTGCTGCGTGGTGGTCGTCTCCGATTTCGTGAGCGTCTCAAGAGTCGTCTCAAGCGTCTTCTCGATGATCGACTGGCGGGTGTGGGTCTCGATCAGCTCGACGGTTGAACCCGGGCTGAGCCAAACGTGGCTGACCGGCGTGCCCAGAAACGTATCGAGCTCGAAGAAGTACTGACGAAAGAGGTGAACGACGCCGATCGGCGACAGCGCCACGCACTCGAGCTGATCCTTGTCGCGCGGATCAAGGTTGTCGATGCCGAGGAAAGCGTCGATGCCGCTCGCCGCCGAGGCCTGACGGAGGAGCCCTTGGGCTTCGTCGATGCTGTCCTTCGTGACGTAGAAGATCCGCTCGAGCACGGCGTAGCTTTTCTGCTGAACGAGGTAATTGATCGCCCCAGCCACGGATGACTCGAAACGAACGCTGTGCTCGAATGCCGCGATCTGGGCGTTCCTGCGATCGAGGGCCGATGAGGATGTACGCCCGCCGGCCGCGAAACCGTCCCCGCTCTTGGAAATGTCGGCGTAGGCGCTCGTGTAGAATTCCACCACGTCCTTCTCCAGGATCGTGTTCACGAGATCGGGCGTGATCGTGGACGCCCACACCGCCGTCGTGAGCTGTTCGAACACGGGCAAGTGCCCGGCCAAGCGATCGAGCACGACACTGTCAAACGTTCGGATCTTTCCGCCCGAGAGCACGCCCGGCCTGATCGCGATGGTGACGCTGTTGTCCCCGTAGCGGACCTCCACGATCGCGGCGAACCTGGTCTTCAGCCTCTCGATAAGCGACGACTTGTCGTTCGCGTACCCCGCCACGAAGCGTTGCGCGATGCGCGTGGACTTCCAACCGAGCAATGGCTGGTAGACGCCGAACATCTCGCTCGCATACGGAAGAACAGACGTGTAGTCCGAGAGATCAGTGATGCGCTTCACCGTGGCCATCGAACGCATCCAAACCTGAACGTGTTCAAGGCCAGAGCCCCAACGATAAGCCAATTGTGTCCGGTCCGGGACACCGAAGCGGCATCCCGGTGTATCCCGTCGCCCATAGTCATGGTACGTGCCTCTCATGCGATTCTGTATCGAGTGGCCGGGGCATGATTCACTTCCACACTTCTGATCCACGGCCCTGCGCATTGAACCAAAATTCGGATTCGCCGCGCCTGCTGGAATAACATCGTGGGCCGGGCGGTGTTACTGGTGCGTTACGGGGCTTGTATCTCGTCGGGGTTCGTGGGGAATTGATTCCGGGTCGTAGATAAGCAAGGGCCGTGGTCCTCAAGCCCCTGACCGCGTGGGCCCTAGTGATATGGCCCTCGGGGTGTCTGTATTTTCTTTGTCGAGCGGCCGGGCAGTTTTCTTGGCAGTGATGGTGAGCCCGATTGATGGTCGAACCCACGGAAATTCTTCAGTCGACCCGGCCGGGTCCGCGTCCGCTTCGACGAGCAGCGGCGCGTAGATGCGGCCACGGGCTTTAGGAGACAGGCAGTAGGCCGTTCCGTAGTCACTCCGTCGCGGGATCTGTGATGGGCGGTGTTGAGTCAAAATACAGACAGATGCCAAGATCCGCTCAGCCCGCAAACTCCTCAAGCAGGGAACACCGCCGCGGGAGGTCGCCGCCACCCTAGGAGTTTCCGTGCCCACCCTCTACCGATGGGTCCCGGCAACGGACGCGACCGACCGAGGCACCAAAGAAGTAGTTTCTGCAGGTTGGTGCAGGCGGCTTCGGAAAAGATGACTGTTGGTGCAGAGGACTATTGAGCAGAATGCAGCTTCGTGCAGGACACTTCTGACATTTCAATATCCATACTCGTCTGCACAACCCCGGAATTCCGTGGGCGCTTGTGCAGTCAACTTGTGAAAACGACACTTTGAGCGGCGCCTCCGGGCTGTGAAACGATGTCTCGGAAAGCCCTTGCTTTTCGGGTCTGCGTAAGCTCCATAGATCCGCCATGGGCTTCTTCGATCCCGACGCGGCCGGCCAGGCCATCGACAACCTCATCTCGAAAGCCATCAAATACACTCCCCGCCACGGCACCGTGACCATCAACGTCGATGCCACCGGCCACGAACTCTAGTGCGAGATCAGCGACACCGGGATCGGCATGACCGACGACGAACTGGACCAGGCCTTTACTGGCTTTTCCGGGCTGTGCGGGCGGGATCACAACGACGAAGCCGGACGCCGACGAGGCCCGACGCTGAGACCGTTCCGGACGTTCCAAGCCCCCCATTCGGGACAGCCGGACCGGATACGTGTTGCACACTACTGACTGATTGATGACCGTCCAGGCCAAGGCGGCTCCTCAGACCGGGGAGGGCCGCGTTTTTGGCGGGGAACAGCCTTCCCCTTTTTCGTCTCCAAGGCGTCAAAATAAAGGCCATTCTGGCTATCAATTGCCTCTTGTATTTAATACTGCCGAGGGCCTTAATCATCGCCATGAGCAAGATAGAGCGCGCGGTCGAGCTACTGCTCCCGTGGAAAGAATCGCGCACCCCTGGAGATGCCCGCCACACCGTCGCCGCCTGGGCGGCTAGAAGCCTCGTTCAGTACTTTGTGATCGAGAGACTCGCCATCATCATGTGGGGGACGATGAATGACGCCCACCCGCACTACAGATACAGCTTCAACTTCATCAGCGACCTCGGCGCAACAATGTGCCAGCCCCAAGACCCCACCACGCAATACGGACGGTGGGTGTGTTCGCCCCTATTTCCCGTGGTCAATCTCTCCTTCATGTTCCTGGGCGTCGGCGTCATCGTAACCGCCGCGCTCATCACTGGGGATGTTTTGAAGATGGCAGGCCGACGACTAAACCCAGGAGAGGTGCGGGAAACGAAGCAGCCCACAGCGTGGCAGCACAAAACACGCGAGCTCACGACGCAGATCATGCGCGTCACGTTGGGCATTGCAGGGCTCGGACTGATTGGCGTCGGCAGTTGGCCGGAAGACTACAACCCGACGATGCATGGCAACAGCACAGGCGCCTTTCTGATCTTTGGGGTGATAAGCCTGATACTCCTCGGCTTCTTGTGGGTTAGGCAGGACTGGATTTCAGCAGCCTGGATTTTCACGTCCGCGGCGGTGGCAACGGTTGGCGGCGGCATGATGCTTGTCCTGAACCACGACAACCCCACACCCGATGCGGTCCTCGGCACCTGGGAGCGCCTAGTGGTTTATGGGTTCATCGCCGGCATGTTCTTTATGGGATATACCCTCAGCAACGGGCCGCGCGCTGGACGCTTCGAGGCCGCCAGAGCTAAGGCCAAGACGGGAGCCGATTCGGTAGTGCCACTTCTAACTCTGTCGGCACATGCGGAGTCAACGCCCTCGCCCGACTTTGCCGCAAAGTTGTTCGCTGGGGCTAAGGATGGGACGAGCGCGGACCAAACAGTCCCTGCGGCGGGGGCCCACATCCCTGAGGCAGTTCCGGTTAGGCGTGAAAGATTGGAGACCCGTACCTATCAGCAACGGCACGGAGGCGGATGGACCAAAGTATCGGCCAACCATAAGCAAATTCGAACGACGAAACCTCGGCCGGCCGGGAGGTCTCGGACGACAACCCGCCCCGAAAGCTCTGACTCAAACCCACTAGAGTGATGGTCGTTTAGAGAACCTGTTAATTCAGGATCTTTGCGCTGTTAACGCCTTAGCTTGTTCGTCCAGCACGGGCGACAACGGTAATTAACTTACAAACGTCGATCGTGGCACCGGCGATATCGCTAGTTCATATTTGGCGAAACCCCATTATTCTCCCCTTTCAGGGCTATCCTGTGATGTTCGCTGTGGGGGCCGCCGCCATCGTCATCCTTGTCCCGGATGGCATTCTGGATGACCCAAGGGATCAGTCGCTTGCCGGCGCCGCCGGTGGTGTTCCCCGAGTAGTTGGTCGAGCATCCTGTCATATAGTTCTCTGCGTCTCCGGGGCAAGGATTCAGGTTGGCTGGCTACGGAGCAGATAAAGGCCAGCAGCAGCGGAGTACGTGCCAAGCCCATGAATGATGGTGTTTTGAGCTCCTCGTGGATTCTGGCACGGCTCTGCTGATCCAGACCCCATGCATCAACATAAGCGCCTACATCGACGGGGGAAAACGGTTGGAGCTCGACTTCGGTCAGCATGAGTCCCTGTGGTCTCTCATATCCCGCGATTCGGCTGCTGATGATGACCCTTCCGGGACTCGACCTGTCAGCCCACCTCTCGAGCTTCTGTCCAAGAGGCAACGACGCGACGTTTCCTGGGATCTCGTCCAGGGCATCTAGAAGGAGGATGTTTTCTGCTGTCTGTAAATGATTGATGAGCCAAGCGGCCAATGCACTGGATTGGTTTTTCGCCACCGCCAGAACATCAACGCAAATCTCTTCAATTGAGCTATTTGCATGGGCGTGGAGCTGGTCGCAGCGCACCAGAATCGGCAGCCTCAACTGATCGGGCGGTTCAAGCTTCCTCGCTGTCACGTGAGGTCAGTGTTTCCGCGTACGTATTCCATGCCTTCGCATCGGCCAGCGGACTCTTGTGCTGGAAGAGAGAGAAAACAACCAGGGAAACGAAGCAATTTCTCCGGAAGACGGACATGATCAGTCTGCCGCTTTATCCTCGTGAGGACGGCCACAAGGGCGGTGTGTCCGCCACATTCAGGGACGGCGCCAATGTCTGGTGGAAAAGGCACTCTCACGGCGAACTCCGGGAACTGCCCCGCCGACCTCAATCCTCGTAGTAAAGGATGTAGGCCTCAAACATCACACGTTGCTGAGTTGTGTCCCTAGAGTCGGGAACGAGGGTCGTCACGAACTGCACGCTGTCGAATCGCTGGCTACGGACCCTGAAAACACCATGGGGCTCAGGGCGAAGCGAGTTTATGAATAGAGCGGCGTCTTCGCTAACGGGCCGGCTGTTAGCTATCCGGTGAATCAGCAAAGGCATGCCGTCTCCTTATAGGTCGGACGCCCCAGCCCGCTACGGATTCCTCATGCTACGCCAGTCCCTAATCATTGCCTTGCCGGCACGCAAGGGGTCCCTTCGTCGTATAACCTTCAAAACACGAAGGTGCTCTGCTGGAGGGAACTGGCGGTTTTCGCCAAGCGAAGGTATCCGTTGGGGATTGATTGGGACATAGAGATCGACACTACGGACCCCCGCGTATGGTGGATCTCCTGGCCTTCACGGTGATGGTCGGGCGGAACTTGCCGCTGCTGCCGACGGGATTGCAGTTCGGGGTGATTGCGGACGAGGGGGTGGCGAGCGAAAGAGTGCTGGCCGTGAACCCTGACCGGGCCGAGCAATGAAGGCCGCTTGAGCATGAGTTGAGCTGTGAGGATTTGTTGATCAAGGAAGCGGCCCAATGGCCCCCGAGAGTAAAGCAGCACCCCTCCCCATGCGGAAAAAATTCCAAAAGTCAAGCTTTGTCAACACTGCCCATTGCAAGAGGCTCTTGACCTGAGGAAACACTGTGCCCGAGGTGGGACTCGAACCGGACTCCGTCCCTTGCAAACACTGGGAAGTCCCGGAAACATCGGCAATCCGGCCCCGATCCGAAGCCCAGGGTGTGCACATTGTGCACACCGTGCACACCCCCCTTTTTCTGCTGTGCGGCAGCACACCGGCACACGCCAGCGACCACCGAACCACCACGACGAGGCCCCAGTACCGACACGGCCGAGTCATGACATTCGGCCACCAATCGAGGGTTCAGACACTTCACCCGAGCCCTTCCATCCGCGGGCGATTTCCTACTTAGCTCATGGGGGATCGGACGACACAGGGCATGACCGCCCCGACCGAACAGAGGCCCTGCCAAGCAACGATTTTGTTGTCACCATTCGGTGACATACTGGGTACAGCACAGGAGGATGCCCATGACCTTTGAAACCAGCATCGACTCGCCCGCAGCCGCGGGCGCCATCATCCGCGCCCGCCGCACAGTCAAGGGACTCTCCCAGCAAACCCTTGCCGACATGGCCGGGGTGTCACGGAAGTTCCTCATCGATTTGGAGTCGGGCCACGACCGCGCCGAACTTGGCAAGACCCTGGCCGTCATGGCCGCCCTCGACCTGTCCCTGGCCGCCACAGATCCCATCCCCCGCGGCAGCGACTTCGACCCGGCACGGCGCGATTACGCGACAACCTTCACCCGGCTTCTCGCCGAGCGGGACTTTGAGTTCGCGATCAAGATGCTCGCCGACTACGCCACCGCATCCCTGACCGCCGGCACCCCGCTGCTCCAGCGCAGCCCCCGCCTCAAAGACCCACACTGGTCGGCGGCCCTCGCCGGAATCACCAATTACACCGCGCACCGACTCGGCCAACCCACGCCATCCTGGACGCGACGGATCAAGCCCCTCGACCAGGCCTGGATGCCAGCAGAGTCCTATCGCAGCGTCCGGGCTCCCATGAAGGAACTCACCCGCACCGAGACCCCGCCGGAACTCGCCGCGTTGAACGTCTTTATCCGCGAACGCAGCCTGGCCACGGCATGACCGGCGGAGAACTCACCGCCGCACAAATCCGTGCACTCCTCCATGAACTCGGAAGGCGCCTGCAGGCCGCCGGCGCCCACGGCGATGTCAAACTCGTTGGCGGTGCCGCGCTCATCCTCCAAGGCATCGGCAACCGCCCCACCGCCGACATTGACGCCAGCTACGCCGACCCACACACCATCCACGCAGTCGTCGCCGACATGGCCTCAGATTACGACCTCGCGCCCGACTGGCTCAACACCAACGCCTCAGCCTTCGTTCCCGAGAACGCCACCTGGGTCGAGATTGAACAGCTCGACGGACTCACCATCCAGGCCGCAGACACCGAAACACTCCTGGCCATGAAAATCGCCGCCGAACGCGACAAAGACACCCTCGACATCGCCCGGCTCCTGCGCCGACTCCACATCACAGAAGCCGCCGACGCCGTCAACCTCGCCTACGACAAATACGGCGAACACTCCATCCCCCTCGCCGCCGGACGCGACAACTACCTCATCGTCGTCGACGACGCCCTCGACGCAACCACCACCCTCGAACCCCAGCCCGAACCCAACGAATAGTCCATTCGTGGGGAATACCGCCTAAATGGCGTAAGCGGGAGGAACGTCATACTCTGTGGACCTTGGGAGGAGCTTCGGCGCGGAGTGCGGCCCGGCGGATAGCCAATCGTTGCTGATCTCCGTGGCCTTGGCGGCGTGCAGCACGAGCTGGGCAGCAAGGGCAGAACCGGAAATTTTTGCGTAGGCGAGAGCCGACTCCCCAGCTATCTCGGTGTGCTCGAGCAGCGGCAACAGATGCGCAGAAGTGATGTTGCTGAGCTCACCTACGCGTTCGCCATCGAGCCGCACCTCGACAAACGGACGCTCGACGCCGTTCTTCAGAATGCGGATCACCCTGTGCAGACTTACTAGCAGGAGGCCGACCCCTTCCGGTGGAACGTGGTTGAAAAGGATGTCGAAATGGTCCTCTTCCTTGAGGACTTGAATCGCTGACCCCCAGGGTACAAGGGTGTTGACGCCAGTCGGCGCCTCGTTGAGCGGCACGATCAGCTCTGGCTCCGGCAGTGCGACGGTAACTCGGGCTCGGAGGCGGTCGCCGCTGTCGTACGCCCAGATGCGGGCCGTCGTGGCAGCAATGAGCCCACTGGCAATGATTCTCCTGATCGGTTGCGCGTAGCGGATCGCGTCTTCGCGGCTGAGATAGCCGAGGACCTGGTTCCGCCAACGAACGCTGATGGCATTCACGTCATACGGGTTGTCGGGCTCGGCCACGAGTTCGACCTGAACGCCTTCAGATTCGCTGTCGCGCCCTACAGTGACAGGCGCCTTACTGGCGCGGAGGGCGGATTTGATCGCCTTGCTGTACGCGTGCTCTCCCACGACTTCGACATTCGGCCATTCCGAACGGCCGAGCGAGACCTGGTACCGCCCCCGGTCTGGGGAAGCGGGCCGAGTGACCGGCAAGATCGGTGCCTGCCCTTCAAAGGCAGCCAGTTGTGGCGCGGCGTGATTCGCCGGTGCCTCGATCCGGGCATCAGGAACTGCGATTCCTTTTACGGCGCTGACCGGACTGCCGGCCCAGCTCGCGTCCTCCCACATCTGCCGGTCACGGCGCCGCTTCCGCAACAGGAACATCAGACCGAGAATCCCCGCGGCCAGCAGGAATCCCGCCGGCGACGATACCGTCACCATCAGCACCAACATCCCGAACAAGGTCCACTGGGCAATCGTCCCGGTCTTCTCTAGCGCGGGCACACCGCGACCGCCGCCTGTCAGCTTAGCCGGGCTCTGACCGAGCCGCTCCAGGATCCGCGCCGCCTGCCCCAAGGTCAGGTGCATCAGGCTCGGGCGCTTGCCAGTAGCACGTGCGACGGCCGCGCGAACGAAGTCACGCTGGAACTTCGATGCCGGGGCCGTCCCATCGGCAGCGAGGAGGTCCCGCCAGGCCTCGTCGCTGATGACCTGATGCACGACCTCCCGGCGAGTCGGCTGAGAGGCCCGGACAGCGGGGTTCCGTGTCGAGCGGCGGTTCGAACTGGAGGTCACATACGAGACGCCCGTTCCGGGGATCCTCGCTGTGCTGGTGGTTCGGCCCGTCGTGGACTTCGTAACCCGGAACGGGCCTGCCCCAAGGCTCGCGCTAACCCCGCGCTTCGACGCCGTGATCCTCACAGGCCCGAAGCTCTTTGACTTGCGGTAACGGAACCCCAACTCGCACCCCCAAAATAGGCAATCACGAGGAATCACTTGTCCCCCCCTTAGGGAGATTCTAAGCCTCAGCAATCCCGAATGGGGACGGCGCCCGTCAGAGTCAGAACGCGTGGTCTCATCGACTCCCAATTCGCCGGGCCAATTCGTGGACCCCACAAGATTCGAACCCTGACCCATCGCATGTGAAGTTGTGCCAATGTAAGTCGACCGCAATGAAATCGCCGCACTCCGCGCGACCACCTACCCCTCGAATTGCCACGAAGAAAGTCCGGACCCCACACACATGGACTCTGTCGACGGATCGCACGCCAGCCACAGACACCTCCGGAGGCGGTCCCACTGAACCCAAGACGTCCCCGTAACCGCCGGTCCAGGCCGCAATGTCATGTCGCCTGCAGCAGAGACCTGCATGAAGGGGCGAAGGCAGAACCAAGAGGAAGGAATCAATATGCAGGCCGAAAACGCGCCCGTGCACAAAGGTGTGCACAATGTTCACACCCCTTTGGCCGGACAAACACGCGAAAAACGAACTCCACCTGGCTCGCCCAAGGCAGCTGTCCCCGGAAGATTCCCGGACATAATTCGTCTTCGTCATGTCGTCACCACAACTTCCCACCATGAACGGGTGAAGGCCAAAAACTGGCCAGCGGAAACAGCTAGAAAGGACTAGACATAGCCCTAGATCCCAGCATCCGGAGGGCCCACAGGCCAGGACCCTGAACCCGGCCATCCACACAACCGAATAGGCGACCGCGGCGCCAGGCACAAACCGCGGCCGGTGTCAGAGGGACCCGCGGAGGGTCAATGTTCACACATTTAAAGCAAAAACCCCTCTGACGAGGGGTTATGCGTGCCCGAGGTGGGACTCGAACTACATTCCAGCCCTTGCAAATACTGGGAACCGGCGGAAACATGCGGAATACGGCCCAGTCCGGCAGCGGTACGGCCCTATCCGGCGCCCAAGATGTGCACAATGTGCACACCCCTTTTCCTACTCTTGAGACCTCGCAATACGGGCAAGTCGGCTGCCGTCGCGGGTCGCTCCGTGTCGCTTGGTCAGGCGATCTGGATTCGTTCGTCGCCGAGTTCAACCTCGACACGAAGGCGGCCGCCGAGCGCCTCGACGTATTTCCGCAAAGTATCGACCTGGGCACGATCAATGTCACCGTGCTCGATGCGGGACACCCTGTTCTGGCTGACCTGCAGGCGCCCAGCCAGCTCGACCTGCGTCAGCTCAGAGGCCTCGCGGAGCTCCCGAAGCCGGTAGGCCCGGACCTCATCGACCATGCGCTTCTTGTGGGCATTCACAGCTGCCCGGTCAACCGGACGGTTGGCCAGTAGTTCCTCCATGGACTTCGCCACTATGCCCCTCCTTTCGGAATCCTCAGATGATCATCGAACAGGTCATCAGCAACCGGAATGTTCGTCTTGTACCACTTGCTCCAGTTACCCGCCTTGTCCCCCGCGACAAGCAAGATCGCCCGCCGTTCCGGATCAAAGGCAAACAGGATTCGCAGTTCCGACCGCCCGCTCGATCCCGGCCGCAACTCCTTCATGTTCTTATGCCGTGAACGAACCACCGTGTCAACCAATGGACGACCAAGTTGAGGTCCGCGCTCGGCGAGAAGCTCTAATGCAGCAACAATCTGCTCATACGAGTCTTGGTCAAGACCTAACAACCACGACTCAACTAGTCCCACGTCAACATTCCACATCGAGTCCATCCTACAACTCACGTGTTCTACAACTCAAGTGCTATATTGCAGGTCCGTCACTTGTTGGACGTGCAGGGCTCGGGGCGAGAACTCAGGCATCCTCAAGGCGCTTCAGCAACTCGGCGTCGTGGCGCATAACGAAGTCCAAGCCCGCGCTGATTTCTTGCTTACGCCGGTGACGTTGGACCTCCGAACCGGCAACTTGACCAAGAAGAACTGATTTGGAGATATGAGCCTTGGCAGTAGGCTCACCGGACGGCGTTCACCGTCTTCTGAAACACGCAGGTTCATGTCCATGTTCGATGATACTAAGCGGCATCAGGTAGTTCACTGGCGTGAGAGGTATCCGGCCGGCCGAAGGTGACCCCTCCAGAATACGGCGCCGAAGTGTTGTGGTAACGGTTCAGACACCGTCTTAGGCGGTCTTGGGGACGATGTCATGTGCTTTTGAGCTTGCGCGGATCAGGGAACCCGAGCGAGACGTAGCCCGGAGCCCGCTTGTTCAGGGATACGGCCAGTACGGGCGTTGATTCGTCGTAGTAGTCGTGAACTGTCGCCACAGTTTTCCCTGGGTAAGGCCGGATTACCCGGCCGACGTACTGGACCAATCTGCCCTTGAACGACACTGGCGCTGCAAGGAACAGGGTATCCAGCTTGGGGCAGTCAAAGCCTTCTCCAATGTATGAGCCGGTGCCCAAGACCAGCAAAGGCTCCATATCATCCGTACTGGCAAGAAGGTCGACGGCGGCCTGTCGCTCCTTCGCTTTCATCGCCCCGGTGAAGACCACTGGGCTCAGACCAGCCGCCTCGAACCGGGACCTCAGGGACTCAAGGTGGGCTTTCCAGGTCGTCAGTACAAGGATTCGAGAGTTCCGTTCGTAAGCCCTAACGACGTCGTCGTAAATTTGCTGTAGGCGTTCCTCGTTGGCGATCAAGTCTTTGTAGATGGCAGAGATCCCACCCGGTTCTCTGGGGTCTGCGGCGCCGTGGTACGTGTATGAGGTCCGGTGCAGTTCCAAAGTCAGCGCCGGTTCGGCAATTTCGTCTGCGTGCGTTGGCAGCTGCTGCGGAGCGGCTGTGGAAATTGTATGTGAGATTTGGCCGAGCTGGTGGTAGATCAGCGAGTCCAACTTGTCCCGCCGGTACGGTGTGGCCGTCAGCCCCAGCCAGTACCGGGCCTGAATCTGGTTCATAACGTGAGTGAACGCTGTCGCCGGGACGTGATGACACTCGTCCACGACGACGAAACCGTAGCCGGCGGTCAGCTCGGCAACATTTTCCCGCCGTGCCAGCGTAGGCAAAAGCGCGACGTCGACCCGTCCCGTCATCTTGGCACGGCCACCTCCGATTTGGCCGCATTGCTCGTCCAAGAACTCACGGATGCGGCTGCGCCATTGCTCCGCAAGGGCTTTGCGATCAACCAGAATGAGCGTTGAGACGCCTCGAAGCGCCATCGCAGCACACGCCATAACTGTCTTGCCTGTGCCGGGCGGGGCCACCAGGACTCCGTGTTCGGCGGCAGTGGCGGCCTCGACGGCGCCTTGTTGTTCCACGCGCAGGCGGGCCGAGAACTCGAAGCTTTGGGCCGCGCCTTCCACACGTTGATCATCAATGCGCAGCGAGCTACCACTCGATTCGACCAGTTGCAGCAATAAGGGCAGCAACCCACGCGGCAAAATGAGGTCGCCCTCAAGCGATTCGTCGTAGTTGCGCAGGTACCGGGGAATATTCCAGGTGGGTCGCCTCTGGCGTTGGCGTTCATAGAACTCAGGGTTCGGCATAGACGCCGCATGCTTGACGGCCGAGATCATCGCTGGTCCAAGGTCTGCTGCCTTGAGAGTCAGGCGCGACGCGAATGTTGCATGCACGATCAGTGCCGGGCGTGGAACGATCTTCGACGATTGTGGCAGTTCTAGCCGGCGAACATCTTGTCCCAGGCTAACTGCAGGCAACCCTCGGATATGCGTACGAACCTCCCGGTCCGAGAGCCGATCCAGGCTGGAAAGGTATGCCCATTGGTCCTCGTATGGTTCGAGAGTCGTGGTGTCGAGGAACAACGTGGTGCCGTGCTGGCGGCGCTTGCCGTTCAGCGGCAAAGCAATCAGGTTCCCCATGCCCTTGCCCGAATGAACGTCCTGGGCAGGAAAGAGCCTGTCATAACTGGCCAGGCTCATGCTGCCCCGCAATGCCATCGCTTCGTGGATGAGACCGGTGCCAAGCTGGCGTGCTGCGGATGCCGGCAGAGCTGTGCTGAAGAAGATCCATACATGGGCGCCACGTCCGGATTGGGACACTTCCAGCGCTGCGGGGATACCCCGAAAGCGAGCCGCCTTGACGTACGCAAGCGCATCGAGCATTGCGGCGCCGCCGTCAAAGTCCGCCGCCACCCACCAACAGGTGTCCTGTTTAGTCAAGGGATAGAGGCCAATATGCTGAACTCCGCGCAAATGATCCGCAATAACGAACGGAGTAAGCGGCAGGAAATTGGCACCTGAGATGCTCGCGCCCTTGCGCCAACCACCGGCGACCGCAGGAACCCAGCCGGAGCGGCCGTCCCGCGAGTTTTCCCACCGGACTGCGTAGACGTCACCGCGGGCCCTGAACAAGTCCTGGAACATTCGGACTTTCGCTTCGGGGGACGATTCCATGGTTACCGGACCATGGTGCATCACCGAAGGAATTGCTGCCTGGGCCAGGTGTGCTGCCTTTGATTCCCCTTCCGTGAGTTCCAAGAGTTTCCGCAGCCTGACATTATCGAGGCGCAATTCGTCGAGCTCACGTCTCAGCGCCCTATCTGCAGTGTCGGAAAGACCCGGCAATGCAGCTTGACCACCAGCTTCAGGAGTGTCTTCAATCACGGTTCCATTGTGGTCGGCAGAGGCGACCATGCCGAAATCAGAAGACGGGCATCCAGCTAAGCTGACAATGCCAAACGGATCGTCGACTGCGCAGGCCCCTACCTGAGATAAGTCATGCAGCTGCGGCCCCACCCCGCCATGAAGAGGCAAGAACGCGGAACCATCATCCACACCTAGGAAGGAGCCGCTCGGCCACCACCAAAAATGGGCCTCGTAGGGGCCCATAAGTGAACAGATTGTGCACACTCAGAGGCCCACAAGCCCCAGAACAGGGAAAACACGTGCCCGAGGTGGGACTCGAACTGCATTCGCGGCCTTGAATTTCCGCCGCTCCCCCGAAAACCTCGTTAATCCGGGCCGGTCCGGCACCGGTACGACCGGGTCCGAAGCCCAGGGTGTGCACATTGTGCACACCCCATTTCCCACCTTTTAGACGTTGCTGGATGGGCACGAGGGCTGCCGTCGCGGATCGCCCGTGTCTGTTCCTCAGGCGATTTGGATTCGTTCGTCGCCGAGTTCAACCTCGACACGAAGGCGGCCGCCGAGCGCCTCGACGTATTTCCCCAAAGTATCGACCTGGGCACGATCAATGTCGCCGTGCTCGATGCGGGACACCCTGTTCTGGCTGACATGCAGGCGCCCAGCCAGCTCGACCTGCGTCAACTCAGAGGCCTCGCGAAGCTCCCGAAGCCGGTTGGCCCGGACCTCTTCGACTATGCGCTTCTTGTGGGCATTCACAACTGCCCGGTCAACCGAACGCTTGGCCAGTGGAAAGACGCTGACGTGAGATCGACAAGGCCTGGGCCCAACCGCATGATCCTGCTGCGTGGCGGCGACACCACAGCCCCAGGGACACCCTCCAAGCCGTCTGAAAAGTCAAGCAACAGCAGTAGCGGGCCGTCCCTGGCCCGGCGGATCATCATGATTCATTCCGTTGACGAACCGGAATATACGAATATCGTAGTCCTGAGAGCTTAGGCTCAGCGCGTTATAAGAAGTAGGATTTTCAACCATCCCCAAGCGGGTAACGATACCTTTCTTGTGTTTCTTGGTCGCCACCTGCGAGTACCTAAGGCCTTCACGAATTGCTGTATTCATCCAACCTTCGTCTATTAAGAACGAGAGGATTGTTAAATGCGCTATCCCGTCATGAGAACGTGAAGAAGCGTAGTAATGAAGTAACTCACTAATAATCGAAGTTCCCTGTTCTCCCCCTGCATGGGCTTGATCTTCCCAATGATCAAGAGGAAACTGCCGCTTCCCGCTAGGCTGTTGAGGTGGATTGGCAGCAATGAGTTCCCACCCCTCGGCAGGGGGCAAAACATCCGGAAAGCTTGCATGGACCACGTCCAGATCCACCCGTAACGCACAGGCATTGCGGAGTGACAGCTCGACGGCGAATGGGTTGATGTCGCATGTTGTCACCTGCGCGCCTTTAGCGGCAAGAGCGATTGGGATCATACCTGCTCCGCAACCGGGTACGAATACGCGCAGACCTTCGGGGTCAGGAAGAGTGCTCAGTAGCAGAAGCGTTGAGTCACCCGGTGGCAGCACTCGCTCGGAATGGTAAGGAAGCTTTACTGCCTTCATGCGTCCGCGAAAGGCAGGTGAACTGATTCTCTAACGCCTACAAAATCGGCCGACAGCACAGGTTTGTCCTGAAGGGGATACTCGACGAGGCACAAGGTCCGGATCTCCAAATCGATATCCTGACTGCGAGCCATTTCTTGAACCATGATCTTCGTGGTCGCCATGGACTTTCCCGTTTTAAGGGACGCGTCAACTATTAGGCACCGATACTGACTTTGGCCGGGGCAAAGTGCTTTCACGCGAGTGGCGAGAGCCTCGATTGTTGACTGCGGCGCTTCAGGGTCGGGGGCCACAAGTATGGGACAGCGTCGTCCGAACTGCAGCCACAAGAGGTACCCGATCATCCCACCAGCAGGGTAAACGCCGACCATGAAGTGGGGATGGTAGCCGCCCCAGAGCGCACCCTTCCCCGACCTCTCCGCGAGGTCCAAGTATATTTTCTCAAATTCTTTCCACGAAAGTGAATTTGGTTCCGGGGAGGTTGTGTCGTCTGCGATAACGTCCTCCACATAGTCTGGTGGGAGTAACTCGCGCCAGTCCTGAACCGCGGAGCGAAGCTCGCCGATATGGTTATCAACAAAGAGGAGCAAGGAATCATCCGTAGCCCCGGTCGGACCGGTGGTCGACGTGATGGGATGGCGGAGCAGTCGAGCATGTAGCTTCTGGGACGCCCTTAGCAGCTCTGAAACCCTTCGGATGGCAGGTTTCGCCCGTTCTTCAAGGGAGCTAAGGGCGGATTTTTGTGAGTAAATTGAGCTGCAAATGACGCCTATTCCTATGGCAGAGGCCCAAAGAAAGAGACTAAGAAGGAGTGACTCGAGTGCGGTAAGCTGGCGCCGTGTAGATAAGTATATTGACACCACTACAATTCCCGCACCAATCAATAGCAGCATGCTCAACACAACCGCCATTGGCCGTGTGATTTTGATTTGACTCATTTTTACTCCCGTATTCCGTGTACTCCGAACACACTCAATCGCTGCTCGAACGAGACATGTGTCTCCTGTCCTGACCTGTCGGACGAGTCGTGTTGCTATTCGTAGCACTTAAATTGGATGGATAGAACCCCTTCTTCAAGGATGAGAACCCTGCTCACACACTTGCTGCCCGACGCGATCGCGGTCAGACCTGCCGAATAGCATGAGATGCGGCCACACGCCGTTCGGCTGTTCGAGGAGGCATCCAGCGAATACGAGTGCGTTGGTGCCGTGCCGTTCGGATCCCTGCTGCTGAGGATGAGAGTTGCCGAGGTTCAGTCCGAATAGATTTTCTGCCACCGGTTGGTCATCGCAGTGGAGTCGACCGCTTTGCCCGCTGGCGGTACTGGTGAAGGTGACACTCACGCCGGCGCGAAGGAACCGCCGGAACCGAAGCCAGGGGCTTCACAGTGGGCGGGAGTCTGCTTTTCGAAGGTTCACCAAACCACATCTATGATCATGTCGCCGTCGCACCGGACGGACCATTGATAGCGCCCGAAAGCAGTGCCATCCCCCCTGCCTCGCCAACACAGCGCGATTCTTCCCCTTTTGAGCGTCCCGTGTATATCAAGGAAAATGATTGGTTCATACACGGGCGCGGACTTGAGGAAGCCGATGGACTGATAGATGGAATATGCGCGGGATTCGGTTTCAAACGCGGTACCCATCGCAGATCACCTGATTTCGTCTTCGCCCGCGTCGAAACCATGCTCGGTGTCCCACTGGAGCATCGTCGCAAGCTCCGGGCCCAAGGTTGGTCGGATCAACCAAACCAGAGCTGCCCCGGAAGAAGATCCGGATCCCACACACCTCCGTTCTGGCGACGGATCGGACGCCACAGCCCCAGATACCGCCAATGACGTTCCCGCTGAACCCGGAACGTCCAAAAAGACCGACGGTCCAGGGCCGCAAAGTCATGTCGCCTGCATCAGAGAACTGTATGAAGGTGTGAAGACTGAACCGGGAGGGAGTGATCAGAATGCAGGATGAAAAGCCATCCGTGCACAAATGTGTGCACAATGTGCACGCACCCTTTGGCCGGACAAATACGCGAAAAACGAACTACATCTGGCTCGCCCAAGGCAGCTATCTCAGGAAGATTCCGGACATCATTCGTCTTCGTCATGTCGTCACCACAACTTCCCACCATGAACGGGTGAAGGCCAACAACTGGCCACAGGAACAGCAAGAAGGGGACGGCACATACCCTAGATTCCAGCAGACGGAGGGTCCACCAGCGAGGACCCTGATCCCGCCACCCACACAACCGAATAGGCGACCGCGGCGCCAGGCACAACCCCGGACAGCATCAGAGGGACCCGCTGAGGGTCAATGTCCACACATTAAAGCAAAAACCCCCTCTGACGAGGGGATATGCTGTGCCCGAGGTGGGACTCGAACCCACACACCTTTCGATACCGCATTTTGAGTGCGGCGCGTCTGCCAATTCCGCCACTCGGGCGCGGAATACGCGATGCAAACCGGTACGCCCACAGCTGATTGTGAGCAACGCGATTGCTTCACGTACGCGGAATTACTCTACATGCAGATAGGCTAAATTCCAGAATCGCGCCGCTGAAGCCGCAACAGACCATGCAGTTCAAAGTACGGCCGCGGGCGCACCTAAAATGGTGATGTTCCCCCGTACCTTTCCAAGGAGATCCCGTGACTGAACCGACGGAGTCAAACCCCACGTCCCAGCCGGCGCGCCGCGTCATTGTGGCCGAAGATGAAACCCTCATCCGGCTCGACATCATCGAGATCCTGCGCGGCGAGGGGTACGACGTCGTAGGCGAAGCGGACAACGGCGAGAAGGCCGTGCAGCTCGCCGAAGAACTTAAGCCGGACCTCGTGCTGATGGACGTCAAAATGCCGGTCATGGACGGCATTACCGCCGCCGAGAAGATCGTGAAGGCCCGCATCGCCCCCGTGGTCCTGCTGACGGCGTTCAGCCAGAAGGAGCTCGTGGAGCGCGCCCGCGACGCCGGCGCCATGGCCTACGTGGTCAAGCCCTTCACCCCGGCGGACCTCATCCCTGCCTTGGAGATCGCCTTGTCCCGCCACGAGGAAATCAAGGCGCTCGAAAGCGAGGTCTCGGACCTGCAGGAGCAGTTCGCCACCCGTAAGCTCGTGGAGCGCGCCAAGAGCCTGCTGACCACCAAGATGGGCCTGACGGAGCCGGAGGCCTTCCGTTGGATCCAGAAGACGTCCATGGACCGCCGCCTCAGCATGCGCGAAGTCGCTGAGACCATCATCAACCAGGTCAACTAACTCGCTGCAGCGGATAACAAACCCAATCAGCGGTTAAACGGAAGAACCCCTGCCAACCGGCAGGGGTTCTTCTCGTTTAACTCGCTAGGACGTCGGCCACGGGCCGAGTTTCTCCCTGGGAGCACCTTGGCTGCTGTCGCCCAGGCTGCCGGCGTCTGCGAAGTCGCCCACCCTGTGGGCCTTCAGGATGTTGGTGGAACCGGCCTTGCCGGGAGGCGAACCGGCGGCGATGACCACCAGGTCACCATCTTTTACCAGCTTCATTTCCAGCAGGCTGCGGTCCACCTGGGCAGTCATCTCGTCCGTGTGGCCCACCATGGGGACCAGCACCGGCTGGATGCCCCAGGTCAGCGCCAGCTGGTTCCACACGTGCTCCACCGGGGTGAAGGCAAACACGGGCCTGATGGGGCGGAGGCGGGACAGGCGGCGTGCGGAATCACCGGACTGGGTGAAGGTACAGATGTACTTTGCTTCCAGCTGATCGGCGATTTCGACGGCGGCGCGGGTGATGGCGCCGCCACGGGTCTTGGGCTTGGTCCCCAGCGGAGGAACGCGCTCCAGGCCGTGGACCTCGGTGGATTCGATGATCCGGGCCATGACCTTGACGGTTTCGATCGGGTACTTGCCCACGCTGGTCTCACCGGAGAGCATGACAGCATCCGCACCATCAAGGACGGCGTTGGCGCAGTCAGACGCTTCAGCGCGGGTGGGGCGCGGGTTGTCGATCATGGATTCGAGGACCTGGGTGGCCACGATGACCGGCTTGGCCCAGCGGCGGGCCAGTTCAATGGCACGCTTCTGCACGATCGGCACTTCCTCCAAGGGAAGTTCCACCCCGAGGTCGCCACGGGCCACCATGATGGCGTCGAACGCGTCGATGATTTCGTGGAGCTGCTCCACGGCCTGCGGCTTTTCGATCTTGGCAATGACCGGCACACGGCGGCCTTCTTCGTCCATGATCTCGTGCACGCGGGTGATGTCCGATGCGTCGCGGACGAACGACAAAGCAATCATGTCAACACCGCGGCGCATGGCCCAGCGGAGGTCGTCCTCATCCTTTTCGCTCAATGCGGGGACGTTGACGGCAACGCCTGGCAGGTTGATGCCCTTGTTGTTGGACACCATGCCGCCCACAGTTACCACCGTGACAACTTTGACGTCGTCCACCTCGGTGGCACGCAGGGCCACCTTGCCGTCGTCGATCAGCAGGGCATCGCCCACCTTGACGTCCTCTGTGAGGCTCTTGAGCGTGGTGGAGCAAATGTCTTTGGTGCCCGGCACATCCTCGGTGGTGATGGTGAAGACGTCACCCTCGGCGAGGGCGTGGGGACCGTCCACGAAGCGGCCCAGGCGGATCTTCGGACCCTGCAGGTCAGCCATGATGGCCACCGGCTTGTGCAACTGGCCTGCAGCCTTGCGGACGTTCTCATAGGTGTTGTCATGCACGGAATAGTCGCCGTGGCTCATGTTCATCCGGGCTACGTCCACGCCGGCTTCCAACACCGCCAAGGTGTTCTCAAAGCTGGCAATTGCGGGGCCAAAAGTGGCCACAATTTTAGCGCGTCTCATATACCTACCCTAATAGTGTGCTGCATTGGTTAAGTCGTTGTGGAAGTGAATCCTCGGCGAACTGACCCCTATGTCAGAGAACTGCGATAGCGCGGTCTGTCGGCGCCACCGGCGCCGGCAGAATGGTGCTGCCCATGAGGAACTTGTCCACTGCGGCAGCGCAGGCACGGCCCTCGGCGATGGCCCACACAATCAGCGACTGCCCACGGCCGGCGTCGCCTGCCACGAAGATGCCCTCCGTGTTGGTCATGTAGTAGCCGTCGCGGGACACGTTGCCGCGGCCGTCGAATTCGGCACTGACCTGCTCTGTGATGCCGGCCGGCTCGGCTCCGGTGAAGCCCAGGGACAGGAACACCAGGTCCGCCGGAATGATCCGCTCGGTACCGGCCTTGGGCAGGCGCTTGCCGTCAACGAATTCCGTTTCAGCAACCTTTACGCCGGTGAGCTTGCCGTTCTCCCCCACGAACTCCACGGTGGAGGCGAGGTACGTGCGTTCGCCGCCCTCCTCGTGTGCGCTGGCCATTTCGAACAGCGCGGGGAACGTGGGCCAGGGCTGGTGCCCGGCACGCTCCGACGGCGGCTGCTTGCCGATGGCCAGCGTGGTCACCGAGGCGGCCCCATGGCGGTGCGCGGTGCCGAGGCAGTCGGCTCCGGTGTCGCCGCCGCCCAGGATCACCACATGCTTGCCCTTGGCGTGGATCTGGTTCTCCACGGCCTCCCCCGCCACCACGCGGTTGGCAGGCACGAGGTAATCCATGGCGTAGTGCACGCCGTCCAGGTCCCGGCCCGGAATGGGCAGGTCACGCGGGACGGTGGCGCCGGTGGCAACAACGACGGCGTCATACCGGCGCCGCAGCTGCTCCCAGGTCACGTCGGTCCCCACGGCGACGCCGGTGCGGAAGCGGGTACCTTCGCTCTTCATCTGCTCGACGCGTCGGTCTACCTGCTCCTTCTCCATCTTGAAGTCGGGGATGCCGTAGCGCAGGAGCCCGCCGATCTTATCGTCGCGCTCGTACACCGCAACGGTGTGGCCCACGCGGGTCAGCTGCTGCGCCACGGCCAGTCCGGCAGGGCCGGAGCCGACGACGGCAACGGTCTTTCCGGTCAGACGGGTCGGAGGCAGCGGGGTGACCCAGCCGTTGTCCCAGGCTTCGTCGGCGATCGAGACTTCAACCTGCTTGATGGTGACGGCAGGCTGGTTGATCCCCAGCACGCAGGACGCCTCGCAGGGTGCCGGGCAGAGCCGGCCAGTCCACTCCGGGAAGTTGTTGGTGGCATGCAGCCGCTCAATGGCCTCCTCACCCTTGTCGCGCCAGGCGAGGTCGTTCCACTCAGGAATCAGGTTGCCCAGCGGGCAGCCCTGGTGACAGAACGGGACGCCGCAGTCCATGCAACGCCCGGCCTGGGCCTTCAGGACACCCTTTTCCTGGGCTTCATAGACTTCCTTCCAGTCCATGATGCGGACCGGAACAGGGCGGCGTGGCTGGGTTTCACGCTGGCGTACTTTAAGAAATCCGCGTGGATCAGCCACCGGTTACCTCCAGGATTCGAGCCCATACTTCTTCGCCGTCGGGGTCAAGGCCCTCTTCGATGGCGTCGAGACGGGTTTGCAGGACTGCCGCGTAATCGCGCGGCAGCACTTTGGTAATGCGGGCGGCAGTGTCGTCGAAGTTCTCGAGCAGCCGGGCCGCGTGCAGTGATTCCGTTTCCTCGACATGCTTCACCAGCAGGCCGTGGACAATGTCCCGGTCTTCGGCGTCGAGTTCCAGGAGTTGGAGCTCACCGGACTCCAGTGCGTCTTTGTTGACCCGCGTGGTCCGCAGGTCCAGCACATACGCGGTACCGCCGGACATGCCGGCACCGAAGTTCCGTCCGGTCCGGCCGATGATCAGCGTCTGACCGCCGGTCATGTACTCGCAGCCGTGGTCACCGATGCCTTCGACGACGGCCGTCGCGCCCGAGTTGCGGACCAGGAAGCGTTCGCCCACCTGGCCGCGCAGGAACATCTCGCCGCTGGTGGCACCGTAGCCGATCACGTTGCCGGCGATGACGTTGCCTTCGGCCTTGAACACGTTGGTGCGGTCCGGGCGGACAATGATGCGTCCGCCGGAAAGGCCCTTGCCGACGTAGTCGTTCGAGTCGCCAAACAGGCGCAGCGTGATGCCTGCCGGCAGGAACGCGCCCAGCGACTGTCCTGCGGTACCGGTCAGGGTGATGTCGATGGTGTCCGGCGCCAGCACATCAGTGCTGAACGTCTTGGTCACCGTGTGGCCGAGCATCGTGCCCACGGAGCGGTCCGTGTTGATGACGTCCACGGCGATCCTCACCGGGGTGCGGTCGGTCAACGCCTCGGTGGCCATAGTGATCAGCCGCTGGTCAAAGTGCTTGTCCAGCTCGTGGTTCTGCGAGGTCATGTTGCGCAGCGGAGCGTCGTCGTCGAACTCGAGACCGTGCAGGATCGGGTCCAGGTCCAGGCCGTCGGCCTTCCAGTGGTTGATAGCCTCGCGGGCGTCCAGCACCTCGGCGTGGCCAATGGCCTCCTCGATGCTGCGGAACCCCAGCTCCGCGAGGATCTCGCGGACTTCCTCGGCCAGGAACTCGAAGAAGTTGACCACGAACTCGGGTTTGCCGCTGAAGCGGGCCCGCAGTTCCGGGTTTTGCGTTGCCACACCCACCGGGCAGGTGTCCAGGTGGCAGACGCGCATCATGATGCAGCCTTCCACCACGAGCGGAGCGGTGGCGAAGCCGAATTCCTCACCACCGAGCAGCGCGGCAATAACGACATCGCGGCCGGTCTTGAGCTGGCCGTCCACCTGCACCACCACGCGGTCGCGCAGGCCGTTGAGCATCAGCGTCTGCTGGGTCTCCGCGAGCCCCAGCTCCCACGGCACACCCGCGTGCTTGAGCGAGTTCAGCGGGGAGGCGCCGGTGCCGCCGTCGTGTCCGGAGACAAGTACGACGTCGGCCTTCGCCTTGGTGACGCCCGATGCCACAGTGCCGATCCCCACTTCGGAGACGAGCTTGACGTGGACGCGGGCCGAGGGATTGGCACGCTTCGCATCGTAGATGAGCTGCGCGAGGTCCTCGATGGAGTAGATGTCGTGGTGCGGGGGCGGAGAGATGAGTCCGACGCCGGGCGTTGAGTGACGTGTGCGGGCCACCCACGGGTAGACCTTCTGCGCCATCAGCTGGCCGCCTTCACCGGGCTTGGCACCCTGCGCCATCTTGATCTGAATGTCATCGGCGTTGGTCAGGTACAAACTGGTCACGCCGAATCGGCCCGAAGCGATCTGTTTGACCGCGGACCGGCGCTTCGGATCCAACAGCCTGTCAACGTCCTCGCCGCCCTCACCGGTGTTGGACTTGCCGCCCAGCTGGTTCATGGCGATCGCGAGGGTCTCGTGGGCTTCCTTCGAGATGGACCCGTAGCTCATGGCACCGGTGGAGAAGCGCTTGACGATGCTGGAGACCGGCTCCACTTCTTCCAGGGGAACCGCGGGACGCTCGTTCTTGAACTTGAGCAGACCACGCAGGGTCATCAGGTTCTCGGACTGGTCGTCAACACCCTTGGTGTAGGCCTTGAAGATGTCGTACCGGCGCTCACGCGTGGCGTGCTGCAGCCGGAAAACTGTCTCGGGGTTGAAGAGGTGCGGTTCGCCGTCGCGGCGCCACTGGTACTCCCCGCCGCCAAGCAACGGGCGGTGCGGCTGCTCGATGCCGCCCTCCGGGTAGGCCATCTGGTGGCGTGCGGACACTTCGGCCGCGATCACATCGAGTCCGATGCCGCCCAGCTGCGAGTGGGTGCCGGCGAAGAATTCGTCCACCAGTTCCTGGCCGAGGCCCAGCGCTTCGAAGGTCTGCGCGCCGGTGTAGGACGCAACGGTGGAGATGCCCATCTTGGACATGATCTTCAGGACGCCCTTGCCGAGGCCCTTGATCAGGTTGTAGACGCCGTCCTGCGGGGTTACCCCCACAACGTCGCCGCTGCTGATGAGCTGCTCCACGGATTCCATGGCGAGGTACGGGTTGACCGCGGAGGCGCCGTAGCCGATCAGGACCGCAACGTGGTGAGTCTCGCGGACGTCGCCAGCCTCCACCACGAGGGCGGTCTTGGTGCGGTTGGCGCTGCGCAGCAGGTGGTGGTGCACGGCGCTGACCAGCAGCAAGGACGGAATCGGCGCCCACTGGGCGTTCGAGTCGCGGTCAGAGAGCACCACGTACTGCACGCCGCGGTTGATGGCACCCGAAACCTGCTCGCAGATTTCCGTGAGCCGGGCACGCAGGGCTGATTCGCCGCCTTCGGGGCGGTAAAGGCCCCGGACCTTCATGGCGATACGATCGCCGTCGGGCGTTTCGATGTTGGCGATCTTGGCGAGCTGGTCGTTGTTGATCACCGGGAACGGCAGGGAAACCTGCGGCTGCCGGACCTGCTTGGTGTCCAGCAGGTTGCCGTTGGGGCCGATGGCGCAGGTCAGCGACGTCACCAGCTCTTCGCGGATGGCGTCCAGCGGCGGGTTGGTGACCTGGGCGAAGGACTGCACAAAGTAGTCGAACAGCAGCCGGGGGCGCTTGGACAGCACAGCCACCGGAGTATCCGAGCCCATGGCACCGAGCGGTTCGGCCCCGGTGCGGGCCATCGGACCCAGCAGGATCTTAAGCTCTTCGGTGGTGTAGCCGAAGGTCCGCTGGCGGATGTTCACCGACGCAGCAGTGTGGACCACGTGCTCGCGCTCGGGGAGGTCCTTGAGGTCGATCAGGTTGTCCTTGAGCCAGGCGGCCCAGGGGTTCGCCGCGGCCACTTCGGCCTTGACCTCTTCGTCGTCAATGATGCGCCCGGCGTCAGTGTCCACCAGGAACATCTTGCCCGGGGAAACGCGGCCCTTCTTGACCACCTTGGAGGGTTCGACGTCGATCACGCCCACTTCGGAGGCAAAGACGATCAGGCCGTCCTCGGTGATCCAGTAGCGTCCCGGGCGCAGGCCGTTGCGGTCCAGGGTGGCACCCACCAGGTTGCCGTCGGTGAAGGACACGGCGGCGGGGCCGTCCCACGGCTCCATGAGCAGCGAGTGGTATTCGTAAAACGCGCGCCGTGCGGGATCCATGGTGGCGTGGTTCTCCCAGGCCTCCGGGATCATCATCATGATGGAGTGTGTGATGGGCCGGCCGGAGAGCCAGAGCAGCTCGGCTACCTCGTCGAAGGATGCGGAGTCGGACGCACCGGGCGTGCAGATGGGGTACAGCTCTTCGGGGGAATCCCCCAGCAGCGGATTGGCCAGCTGGGACTGGCGGGCGCGCATCCAGTTCCGGTTGCCCTTGACGGTGTTGATTTCACCGTTGTGGGCGATGGTGCGGAACGGCTGGGCCAGCGGCCAGGACGGGAACGTGTTCGTGGAGAAGCGCGAGTGGACAATGGCCAGCTTGGTCTTGAAGCGCTTGTCGGAGAGGTCCGGGTAGAACGGCTCCAGCTGGGCAGTGGTCAGCATGCCCTTGTAGACGATGGTGCGGGAGGACAGGGACGGGAAGTAGACACCGAACTTGTTCTGGGCACGCTTGCGGATCCGCCAGGCCTTGGCGTCCAGGGTATTGCGGTCCAGCTGCTCGCCGGTTGCCGAGGCAAGGAAGGGCTGTGAGAAGTACGGCATGCAGGCGCGGGCCATGGCGCCGACCAGGTCGGCCACGATGGGCACTTCACGCCAGCCGAGGACGGTGAGGCCTTCGTCGGCGGCGAGGCCTTCGATGCCGGCCTTGGCGGCATCGGCCTCGCGCTGCTCGGACGGCAGGAAGGCGGTGCCCGCCACGTACTGCCCCGGCGCGGGAAGTTCGAATTCGGTGACCGCCCGGAAGAATTCGTCGGGGATCTGCATCAGGAGGCCGGCACCGTCACCGGTTCCTTCGTCTGCGCCCACGGCACCACGGTGCTCGAGGTTGCGCAGGGCGGTCAGGGCGGCGTCGACAATGTCGTAGCCGGGCTCACCGCGGAGCGTGGCGATGATCGCGAGGCCACATGCGTCTTTTTCGTTTTCCGGGTTGTATAGACCCCGGGCCTCCGGCAGCGCGGCAAAGCGCTTGAACGGAGAGACGGGGCCGTCGGATCCTATTTTTTCGGACCAACGTGGGCTATGAAGATGGGTCATTGAAGACGTCCTTCCTCGAGATCGTACGTATGGAAGGGACACCGTTGGCCCCACTTCTGAGCGCCGGTGTGATGGGCACAACAAAGTGTTTATTTACTGGAAATTGTAGGCCAGACAGGCCTGCTGAACGAACAGTTACGCAGGCCCCTGACCCGGGCTTGACCGGGCAGCTGCTATCTGCTGTCCGGGCGGGCCCTGTTTGCCACGACGTTGTGGTTGTGGGCGCTCCGAGCGGTAGCTCTGCTGCCCTGCCGTGCCGGTGGCCTACTTGTTTGTGCCAGCCTCCGGCGCGGATTCCGTGACCTTGTGCCCGGAATTTCCGGTCTCCGACGTCACAGGGACAGCCTTGTTGCCGTCCCTGGATGCCAGGTCCTCTTCCGTTGGGGTGGAAGAATTTCCGGATCCATTTTGGATACGAGGCAGATTATCACGCGATTCACTATCTGAGACAGATGTATCCGCATCGCGGACTGCCGGAACCACAGGTGCCACACGGGCACCGTCTCCCCCATGATCTTCGTTGTCGCCGTTGCCGGCGAACTTGCCCTCACCCTCGGCAGCCGGACCCCGGCCCGCCAAGTAGGGGGTATCCGACTCGGGCCGGCCTTTCCGTCCCAGCAGGACGAACACGATGAGTGCCGCGACAAAGACGAAAATGCTGGTCCAGACGTTGAGCCTGGTGGTGATGCCGAAGAGGTTGATCTGCTCGGCCTCGTCGATGCGCATCGCTTCGATCCAGACCCGTCCCAGGGTGTAGTACATCGCGTAGAGCCAGAAGAGCCGGGCGCGGCGGAAGTTGAACCGCCGGTCCAGGGCGAGAAGGATCACCACGCCCGCGATGTTCCAGAGCGACTCATACAGGAACGTGGGGTGGAAGAGCGTGTCCGCTGGCGTGCCGGCGGGAAAGTTGGGGTTGTCCGCATCTATCTGCAGCCCCCAGGGCAGCGTCGTGGGGCCGCCGAAGAGCTCCTGGTTGAAGTAGTTGCCCCATCTGCCGAGGGCCTGGGCCAACAGCAGGCCCGGTGCCGCTGCGTCAAGGAAGGCCGTGAGCTTCACACCGGCCCGTCGGCAGCCGATCCAGGCCCCCAGGACGCCCAGGACAACGGCACCCCAGATACCCAGGCCGCCGCGCTGGATCTGCGGGATCAGCCAAAGGTCCCCGGTACCGTCGAAGCCGGGACCGAAGTACTGGTCCGGTGATGAGACCACGTGGTAGAGCCGTCCGCCGATGATGCCGAACGGGATCGCCCAGATGACGATGTCCCAGACACTGCCCTCAGGCGCACCACGCCGGGCCCACCTGACGGAGGTCAGCCACAGGCCCACGATGATGCCTGCCAGGATGCACAGCGCGTAGGCGTGGATACGGAGGGTCCCCCACGGCAGCGGGATGTCGAAACCGGACCAGTCCGGGCTGGGGATGCTGGCCGGCACCAAAGCGGCGGCGTGAAGGAGCGTCTGCATAAGGGCTAAGCCACTTCCCTGGCAAGTCCCGCGCTGAGATCCCGGGTCAGGTCTGCGACGGCGGCAACCCCGCCGTCGCGGATTGCGGCAACCAGCGCGGTGCCCACGATGACGCCCTCAGCGTAGGCAGCGATTTCACGTACCTGCGCTGCAGTGGAAACTCCGAGTCCAACGCAAACACGTTCGGCTCCAGCCTGGTGTGCCGCAGTAACAACGTCCTTGGCAGCACTGCTGACCGAAGTCCGCGCGCCGGTGACACCCATGATGGAGACTGCGTAGACAAAGCCGCGGCTGGCATCCACCGTCCGCTTCATCCGCTCGGGTGTGGAGGACGGTGCCACGAGGAACACCCGGTCCAGCGCGTACTTGTCCGAGGCCTCGAACCATTCTGATGCTTCGTCCGGGATGAGGTCCGGCGTGATCAGCCCTGCTCCCCCTGCCTCGGCCAGCCTGCGGGAGAACTCATCCACGCCCATCCGGACCACGGGATTCCAGTACGTCATGACCAGGACTGCGGCGTCGGTCTTGCTGGTGATGCCGGCCACGACGTCAAAAACCTGACGGACGTGGAAGCCCTTTGCCAGCGCTTCGGTAGTGGCGGCTTGGATGACCGGACCGTCCATGACCGGATCCGAATATGGAATGCCGATTTCGATCAGGTCGGCGCCGTTTTCCGCCAAGGCGATACCCGCGGCGATGGTCTGCTCGACGTCCGGATAGCCAGCGGGGAGGTAGCCGATCAGGGCCGCGCGGCCTTCCGCGCGTGCCTTGTCAATCGCGGCTGCGGACTTGCTGGTCAGTTGGGCCGTGCTCACAGCTGCTCCCCCTCTTTGCCGATTTCGGCTTCCGGTGAATTTTTGTCCAGCAGATCGAACCATTCCGCGGCCTGGGCCACGTCCTTGTCGCCGCGGCCCGACAGGTTGACGATGATGATCTTCTCGGAGGCCTTGCCGCCGGATGCGTCAGCCTCGGCCGCGAGCCGCTGGCCCACCTTGATGGCGCCTGCAAGGGCGTGGGCAGATTCGATGGCGGGAATGATGCCCTCCGTGCGGCAGAGCAGGCGGAAGGACTCCATGGCTTCGCTGTCCGTGATGGGCTCGTAGCTGACCCGTCCGATGTCCGCCAGATAAGCGTGTTCGGGCCCGACGCCCGGGTAGTCCAGGCCTGCGGAGATGGAGTGGGACTCGATGGTCTGCCCGTCGTCGTCCTGCATGAGGTAGGAGCGCGCGCCGTGAAGGACCCCCGGCTTGCCGAGCGTGATGGTGGCCGCGTG
The DNA here is from genome assembly GCF_052113505.1 of Pseudarthrobacter sp. TAF60_1. Lineage (NCBI taxonomy): Bacteria > Bacillati > Actinomycetota > Actinomycetes > Micrococcales > Micrococcaceae > Pseudarthrobacter > Pseudarthrobacter sp. TAF60_1. Next base: position 194,644 of record NZ_JBFRDI010000004.1, on the reverse strand, counting down.
CCGTCCGGTCTCGACGCCGTCGCCACCGGCCTCGAAGCCATAGATCCTGACGGAGGGGTCGTCCAGGAAGCCGTGGAAGATGCCGATCGCATTGGAGCCGCCGCCGATACAGGCGACGACGGCATCGGGCAGCTTGCCGGTCTGCTCCAGGATTTGGGCGCGGGCTTCCTCGCCGATGACCTCGTGGAAGTAGCGGACCATGGCAGGGAACGGGTGCGCCCCGGCAGCGGTGCCGAGCAGGTAGTGGGTGTGGCCGACGTTGGCCACCCAGTCACGCAGCGCCTCGTTGATGGCGTCTTTGAGCGTCTGCGAGCCACTGGTCACCGGAACCACAGTGGCCCCGAGGAGTTCCATCCGGGCCACGTTCAGCGCCTGGCGGCGGCAGTCCTCAGCACCCATGTACACCACGCACTCAAGGCCCAGGAGGGCTGCTGCGGTGGCGCTGGCGACGCCGTGCTGTCCCGCACCCGTCTCGGCAATGATGCGGGTCTTGCCCATGCGCTTGGCAAGCAATGCCTGCCCCAGGACGTTGTTGATCTTGTGCGATCCGGTGTGGTTGAGGTCCTCGCGCTTGAGGAAGACCCGGACTCCCCCCGCGTGCTCGGCAAACCGCTTCGCCTCGGTGAGCAGGGACGGCCGGCCTGAGTAGTTTTTGTTCAGGTCAGCGATCTGGGCAACAAAGTCCGGATCGGCCTTGGCCTTCTCGAAGGTGTCCTCAAGCTCGTCCAGGGCGGCGATGAGCGATTCGGGCATCCAGCGTCCGCCATAACCGCCAAAGTAGGGTCCCGGGGCATGCTTCAGTGAGCCGCCCTGCAGGAATGCCTCCGCGGTGGTGTTGTCAGCGTTCTCTGAGGCTTCAACCATCAGTCCCGTCCTGTTCCAGTTGATCGTTCAGAAGTGTTGTGCCGCCGGCACCAGGCCGGCGGTTGCGGGCCTACGCCCGCGCGGCGATGGCGGCAGCGCCGGCTGCAGTGAACTCGGCGATCCGCTCCCGCGGAGTCGAATCGCTCACCAGGGCTTCGCCCACCAGAATCGCGTTTGCGCCGCTCGCCGCGTAATGCGACACGTCCTCCACACCGCGCACGCCCGATTCGGCGATGACCAGCGCTTCGCTGGGGATCAGGCCGGCGAGGGACGCGAAAACGGAACGGTCGACGTCGAGCGTTTTGAGGTTGCGGACGTTGACGCCAATGATGCGCGCCTGCGCGGCGACAGCACGTTCGATTTCGGCTTCGGTGTGCGTCTCCACCAGCACGTTCATGCCCAGTTCGCGGCTGAGGGCGCTGAACTCCTGCAACTGTGTGTCGGAGAGCGCCGCCACGATGAGCAGGATCAGGTCGGCGCCGTGGGCACGGGCTTCCCAGATCTGGTACTCGTCGAGCGTGAAGTCCTTGCGGAGCAAGGGAATATCCACGCTGGCGCGGACGGCGTCCAAGTCAGCGAGGGAGCCGTTGAACCGGCGTTGTTCGGTGAGGACACTGATCACGGCGGCACCGCCGTCGGCGTACTGGACGGCGAGCGAGGCCGGATCCACGATGGTGGCAAGGTCTCCCTTCGAGGGGCTGCGTCGCTTAATTTCGGCGATCACCTTGAGTTCGTCGCGCGGTGCGGCAGGGCCGCCCAGTGCTGCCCACGCATCACGCGCCGGTGCGGCTGCGACGGCCAGATCCTTCAGTTCCGCAAGGGAAACCAGGCCCTTCCTGGCCTCCATATCCTCCCTGACACCGGCATTGATGTCATCGAGAACGGTGGCCATCAGTGGCCGGTGTTCTTCAGCTTGCTGCCTTCGACGCCGTAGCCTGCCTTGCGCATGACGAAGCCCAGGATCAGGCCGAGGACCATAACGCATGCGCCGGCGATGAAGATGGGAGTGTTGGCGATGACAAAGGCGATCGCGGCAATGAGGGCGCCCACCAGCATGACAATCACGCAGGTCCACGCGGCGGGGCTGTTGCCGTGGCCAAGTTCCTGGCTGTGGTCAACGCCGTGGTGTACGGCAGGTGCCTGGGCGGATTTGGACGCGGACGCGGGTGCTTTGCTCATGTGAATCTCCTCAGGATCAATACTGCTTACATTCTGCCATTTTTTGGCCGCAACCTGCCCATCGGCGGGACGGGCAGCGGTTTGGGCGACTTACTCCGGCGGCTGCCGGGTGGGGCTCAGGTGGGATCATCCCCGCGCGAGAGCCTGTCCCAGCTGTCGATCTCATCCACCGGCCCTGCAGCCGTGGCGGAACTTCCCGCCGCGGCACCGTAGGCGGCCCCGTCATATTTGGTGCGGGACTTCCAGTACCGGCCCGCCGGAATGATCAGCAGCGCGCCCAGCGCCAGCAGAATTCCGACGACGACGGCGATCACCGGGAACGCGGTCACCGCAGCTCCCGCGCTGCTTCCGGAGACGCCGGTGGCGGCAGCAATGGAGCCCTGCGCGGCGGCCAGCGGGTCAGCCAGCACCGTGGCGGCTGCGGCGATGATGCCAGCCGCGGCGAGGACCACGATGACGGTAATGACCCACCGTGCGATCCTGCCGGCAATGGAAGCAGCCAGGCCCCCGGCCAGGGCCACCAGTGCCAGGGCCGTCACCGCCGTTGCTGCCTTGCTGCCCTGGACCGTGAGGGCGTTCTGGCCCCCCGCCGTCTGGCCCACCTGGTTCGGATCGAGGGTGACAGTGATCCAGTTTTGCGTGGTGGTGCCGAAGACTGCCAGGGCCAGCACAGCGATCAGCAGGACCAACGTTGACTTCCGGGCCCAGACCGGGGTCATTCGCGTGCCTTCCCCGGCTCGGGCAGCGTCTCTGCGGTGATGTTGCGCAGCGATCCGGCCGTGTGCACCGCACGGAGCGGGGCGGCCGCCTTGTTCACGGTTTCTATCGCTTCGGTGGGGTTCACCGAATCCGCCACGATGCCGCCGCCGGCCTGGACGTAGGCGCGGCCTTCACGGAGCAGGGCAGAGCGGATGGCGATGGCCATATCCATGTCGCCGGCGAAATCCAGGTAGCCCACCACGCCGCCATAGATCCCGCGCCGGTGCGGCTCCAACTGGTCCAGCAGCCGCAGGGCACGCGGCTTAGGTGCACCCGAGAGCGTACCTGCCGGGAACGTCGCTCTGAGGACGTCGTAGGCCTTCGCCTGTGGGGACAAGGTCCCCACCACGGTGGAAACAAGGTGCATGATGTGGCTGAACCGTTCCACCTCCATGAACTGGGTGACGTCAACGGTGCCAGCGACGCAGACCTTGGACAGGTCGTTGCGGGACAGGTCCACCAGCATCAGGTGCTCGGCGCGTTCCTTCTGGTCCGCCAGGAGTTCCTCGGCCAAGGCCTTGTCCCCTTCAACCGTCTTGCCGCGGGGCCGCGAACCGGCGATGGGGTGCGTAATGACTTCATCACCGGTCACGGTCACCAGGGCCTCCGGTGAGGACCCGACGATGGTGTACTCCCGGCCGTCGGCGTCTTCGAGGCTGAAGAGGTACATATACGGGCTGGGATTGGTGTTGCGCAGGACCCGGTACACGTCCAGGGGCGAGGCTCCGCACTCCATTTCGAAGCGGCGGGAGATCACCACCTGGAAGACTTCACCGTCCACGATGGCTTCCTTGCCCCGGTCCAGCGCCGCCAGGTACGCGGGTTCTGCCCAGCGCTCCTGGACGCTGGAGGCGAAGTCCAGGGCAGCGGGTTCCAGGACGGAGACCGGCTGGGCAACCGGTGTGCTGACTTTGGTGAGGAGTGCTTTCACCCGGGCAACGGCGTCGTGCCAGGCCTCGTCCACGCGCTCGGAGCTGTTATCGAAGTTAATGGCGTTGGCGATGAGCAGCACGCTGCCGTCGTGGTTGTCATGGACGGCCATGTCCGTCACCAGGTTCAGTGCCAGCTCGGGAAGGTGGAGATCATCTTCGGGCGGGCTGGTCAGGCGTTCCCAGTGCCGGACGGTTTCCCAGCCGAGGAAGCCCACAAGACCGGACGTGAACGGCGGCAGGCCCTCGAACCTGCTGGTCCGCAGCGCTTCGATGGTGTCACGGATGGCGTCCACCGGGTTGCCGTCCAGGGGCACCCCTGCCGGGGGCTGCCCCAGCCAGTGGGCCTGGCCGTCCTTGGTGGTCAGCGTGGCCCGGGATTTAGCGCCGATGAAGGAATACCGCGACCACGCGCCGCCCACCGCCGCGGACTCCATCAGAAAGGTTCCCGTCTGGCCGTTGGCCAGCTTCCGGTACAGGCCGATGGGCGTCTCGGCATCCGCCAGCACCTTGAGTGTGACGGGGATGACCCGGCTGGTGCCGGCGAGTTCGCGGAACTCCTCGAGGCCCGGGCTGATGATTCCAAGGTCCTGCATGGCTATGCTTCTCCGCCTGTTCTTGTGTGCCGCCGCGGGCGGCGGCAGTCTTTATGCTGGCAAAAGTATGTAGCCTGTGGCGAATTCCGCCCCAGGGAGTAGGTCAGAGGGCCGGGCCTGCTTGGACTTCAAGTGCACGCCCGTCGAAGCAGGTGCGGGTGCCCGTATGGCAGGCCGCGCCAACCTGGTCGACCCTGACCAGCAGGGCATCGCCGTCGCAGTCCACGGCCACTGATTTGACCCACTGGACGTGGCCCGAGGTGTCCCCCTTGCGCCAATACTCCTGGCGGGAGCGGGAGTAGAACGTGACCCGGCCGCTGGTCATGGTGCGGTGCAGCGCCTCATCATCCATCCACCCCAGCATCAGCACCTCGTTCGTGTCGAATTGCTGGACCACCGCAGCGACGAGGCCAGAACTGTCGCGCTTGAGCACCGCGGCCACGCCCGGCGGAAGCGGGCTGGTGGCGGGGGCCAAGACAGATACGGGGGCGGGGGCGGGCTGCTCAGACATCAAGCCAAGTCTAGTGCCTGATCTACGGCCACCTAATATGCGCCACCCGGCATACGAAACTGCGTGTTACCAACGGCACGTGCCCCGTGGCGGTTCTGCTGCCCAACTCCCCCGCTCTCGTGCTAGTTTCACAAGTGATGCATTACGTTGATCCGTCCCGCGAAGTCCTGGCCGAAACCCTCCTGGCGGCCGGTCCTGATGCCCCCACCCTCTGCCGAGGCTGGAGCACCAGGGACCTTGCCGCGCACCTCTACCTGCGGGAACGCAAAGCGGCCGTGGGCCTGGGCCTGATCATCAAGAGCCTGTCCAAGGCCTCGGACAAGGCCACCGCCAAGCTCGCCGCGAAGCTGAAGACCTCGGACGACTACGCGGGCCTGGTCAATACGTTCCGCGGCGGACCGCCTGCCCTGTCACCCATGAAGATCAAGGCACTGGACGAGAGCTCCAACCTGATCGAATACTTCGTCCACACGGAGGACGTGCGCCGGGCCGTTGACCGCTGGGCTCCGCGGGCCTTGGACGAGGCGTATTCAGACGCCCTCTGGGCCGAGCTCATCAAGCGGGCCGCTATCCTTTACCGCGGCGTGGACCTGGGCATTGTGTTGGTTCGTCCCTCCGGGCCCCGGCACGTAGCCAAGCGCGCACCTGTTTCAGTGGCGATCGTCGGCGAGCCCGGTGAACTGCTGATGCATGCCCACGGCCGTACACGCCACGCCCTCGTCACGTTCGAAGGCCAGCCGGACGCCGTCGCGCTCCTCCAGTCAGCCGAAGTCGGCCTGTAGCTTCCAACCCTTAATACACCAACGCGGGGTCACTTTTCGCCCGAAAACCTTCGTTTTTTGGGCGAAAAGTGACCCCGCGTTGCCCGGCGGTCGGGCGTTAGCGGACTTCGAAGCCTGCTTCGCGGATGGCCTGCTTGACCTGGGCCATCATGTTGTCCGGGCCCCAGTGGAAGATCGAGGCAGCCAGGACGGCGTCGGCACCCGCGGCCACGGCCGGCGGGAAGTGGGCCGGTTCACCGGCGCCGCCTGAGGCGATGATCGGAACTTTCACAGCGGCCCGCACCAGCCGGATGAGTTCGAGGTCGAAGCCGTCCTTGGTGCCGTCTGCGTCGATGGAGTTGAGCAGGATTTCACCGATGCCGCGGTCGGCGGCTTCCCTGGCCCACGCCACGGCGTCGATGCCGGTGCCGGTGCGTCCCCCATGGGTGGTTACTTCAAAGCCCGACGGCGTCGGCTCGGATCCGGGGCGCGTCCGGCGGGCGTCGACGGACAGGACGAGAACCTGCGACCCGAAGTGCCGGCTGATTTCGTTGATGACATCCGGCCGGGCAACGGCGGCGGTGTTGATGGAGGCTTTGTCCGCGCCGTAGCGAAGGAGCTTGTCCACCTCGGCCACGCCGCGGACGCCACCCCCGACGGTCAGCGGGATGAAGACTTCCTCGGCGGTGCGGCGGACCACGTCGAACGTGGTTTCGCGGTTACCGGATGATGCGGTGACGTCCAGGAACGTGAGCTCATCAGCGCCCGCATTGTCGTAGCGGTGGGCCAGCTCCACAGGGTCGCCTGCGTCACGGAGCCCCTCGAAGTTGATGCCCTTCACGACGCGTCCGGCGTCGACGTCGAGGCACGGGATAACTCGTACAGCTACAGCCATGGGTACTCCTCGTCAGATGCGGCAGGCGTGGATGCTGCTGACCAGGATGGCGCGGGCGCCGAGGTCGTAGAGCTCATCCATGATCCGGTTGGTTTCCTTCTTCGGGACCATGGACCGCACGGCCACCCACTCGGAGTCACGCAGCGGTGAGACGGTGGGCGACTCGAGGCCGGGCGTCAGGGCCGCAGCCTGTTCCACGAGTTCCTTGCGGATGTCGTAGTCCATGAGGACGTACTGCCGCGCCACAAGCACACCCTGCAGGCGGCGGATGAGTACGTCGATCTCCTTGGCGGTGCCGTTCGCGGCGCCGCCGTTGCCGGTGCGGCGGATCAGGACAGCCTCCGACTTCAGGATCGGATCGCCGAAGATTTCCATGCCGGCGGCCTTGAGGGTGTTTCCGGTTTCGACGACGTCGGCAATCGCGTCCGCGACGCCCAGGCGCACCGAGGATTCAACGGCGCCGTCGAGCCTGACGACTTTGGCGTTGACGCCACGCTCCGCAAGGTAACCGCGAAGCAGGCCGTCGTAGCTCGTGGCGAGGCGCTTGCCTTCAAGTTCCTCAACCTTGCTGAAGTCGCCCACCGGCCCGGCGAAGCGGAACGTGGAGGCAGCGAAGCCCAGGGGCAGCAACTCCTCGGCCTCCACCTCCGCGTCCAGCAGCAAGTCGCGGCCGGTGATGCCGACGTCGAGCGTTCCCCGGCCGACGTAGACGGCGATGTCCCGCGGGCGGAGGAAGAAGAATTCAATGTCGTTGTCCGGGTCCATCATGACCAGCTCGCGGGTGTCGCGGCGCTGGCGATAGCCGGCTTCGGACAGCATGGCCGAGGCGGCTTCAGACAGGGAACCCTTGTTGGGGACGGCTACTCGCAGCATGGGGGTCTTTCTTGTTGGAAGGTCTATTGATCAGGCAAACGGGCCACTCGGGGCAACGGCGGACCAGGAAGTCCGCACGGTGCGCAGTGGCTACAGATGCTTGTAGACGTCTTCCAGGGTCAGGCCCTTAGCAAGCATCAGAACCTGCAGGTGGTACAGCAGCTGGGAAATTTCCTCGGCCGTAGCCTCATCGGATTCGTACTCAGCGGCCATCCAGACTTCGGCTGCTTCCTCCACGACTTTCTTGCCGATGCCGTGGACTCCGGACTCCAATTCAGCGACGGTGCGGGAGCCTGCCGGACGGGTGGCTGCCTTCTCACTCAGTTCAGCGAACAGCGTCTCGAAATTCTTCACGCCCTACAGCCTACTTGCTGAGGGCCTGACGGCGCCTGTCGGGCCGTCGCATGACGGGCGCGATGTGAGAGAACACACAGGCCCGCCAATTGCGACGTGTCGAACTGTTACTTGTACGGCTTGAGGAGGACGGCCGTGGCCAGGGCCGCCGTCACTGCTTCGTGCCCCTTATCCTCGCTGGAGCCGGGGAGTCCCGCGCGGTCCAGGCCCTGCTGCTCCGTATCGCAGGTGAGCACGCCGAACCCGACCGGCACTCCGGTGGAGACGCTCACCTCGGTAAGTCCCGACGTCGCGGCCTGGCAGACGTACTCGAAGTGCGGCGTGCCGCCGCGGATCACGACGCCGAGCGCCACCACTGCGTCAAAGTGCGGCGCCAGCCGCGCGGCAGCGACCGGAAGCTCGAAGGCGCCCGGAACCCGCAGGACGGTGGGTTCGCTGATGCCTGCTTCCTTGGCCGCGCGCAGTGCACCGTCCAGGAGTCCGTCCATGATCTGGGTGTGCCAGCTGGCTGCCACAATGGCCAGCCGCAGCTGTGACGTTTCCGCCGGGTTCAGGGTGGTGAGGTCGATATCTGGTGCGCCGTGTCCGCTCATGCGTGTGTCTGGTCCGTTCAGTCTTGTTCGTGGGCGAAAGTGTCAGCAGCGGCGGCAGGCACCGATGCAACGTGGGTGTCCAGCGTCAGCCGGTGCTCCATGCGGTCCTTTTTGGTCTGCAGGTAGCGGATGTTCTGGTCGCGGGACGGAACCTCGGTGGGAACCATCTCCACCACCTTCACGCCGGCCTTGGCGAGCCGGTTTTGTTTGTCGGGGTTGTTACTCAGGAGCCGGACCTCGTGCAGGCCCATCTCGGCCAGAATCTGGGCGGCAGCCTTGTAGCACCGGGCGTCCACGGGCAGCCCGAGCTGCTCGTTGGCCTCCACCGTGTCAAAGCCGGCCTCCTGGAGGGCATAGGCCTTGATCTTGTTGGCCAGGCCGATCCCCCGGCCTTCCTGTCCGCGGAGGTACAGCAGTGTGCCGCCGAACTCGTTGATGAGTTCCAAGGCATAGGCCAGCTGTTCGCCGCAGTCACAACGGTAGGAACCGAAGACGTCGCCGGTCAGGCACTCGGAATGGAGCCTGACCAGGGGCGCGACACCGTCCTTGGGAGGATTGGGTGAGCTCACCGCGAGGTGCTCGGCACCCGTGACCAGGTCGGTCCAGGCCTGCGTAATGAAGTCGCCATAGGCGGTGGGCAGCTGCACGATTGGGCCGGCGCTGACCGGGTGATGGGCATGGCCGTTGCTGGCTGCCCCGCGGTGGTGGCCGTTCTGGTGGCTATCGTCCGAAAGTCCGGGAACCGTCATCGTTACTCCTCTACTCCGCCCGGGCGTCCGGCCCGGTGTTGCTGTCGGCGGGAGCCGCGGCCCCTGCTTCAAGGTAAGCCACCAAGTCCTCAATCGAGATCAAGGGGCACCCGTGTTCGGCGGCGAATGCGCGCAGCCCGTCGAGCCGCATCATTTCACCGTCGTCGTACACTACCTCGGCGATCACGCCCACCGGCTCCAGCCCGGCAAGCCGGCAGAGGTCCACGGCCGCTTCGGTGTGGCCGGGGCGTTCACGCACTCCCCCGTTAACGGCCCGGAGCGGAAAAATATGCCCGGGCCTGGTCACGCTTGCCGGCCCGGCAGCGGGGTCTGCCAGCACGCGTGCGGTCAGCGCACGGTCCGTGGCGGAAATGCCGGTGCTGACGCCCACCGCCGCATCGCAGGAAACGGTGTAGGCCGTTCCCTTCGCGTCCTGGTTCACGGCGACCATGGGCGGCAGTCCCAGGGCGTCGGCACGGTCCCCGGTCAGCGGGACGCAGATGACGCCGGAGCTGTAGCGGATGGTCCAGCCCATCAGGGCCGGCGTGGCATGCTGGGCCGCGAAGATGATGTCGCCTTCGTTTTCGCGGTCCTCGTTATCGACCACCAGCACGGGCATGCCGGCGGCCATGGCGCGGACGGCGTCTTCCACGAGGTCAAGCCCTCTGGCTGTGCCAGGGCGCGGCGTCGCATCCGTGACGGGCTCGAGGCGGACTGTCGCGTTCATCGGGTTCCTCCGTTTGCTGCGCGGGTGCTGAATGCCAGCAGCCGTTCGGTGTACTTGGCCAGCACATCCACTTCCAGGTTGACCCGGCTACCGGTGCTCTTGGCTCCCAGGCCCGTGTCGGCGAGGGTGGTGGGGATCAGCCCCACTTCGAACCAGGGTTCGGCCTCGTGCGCCGGGCTGACGGCCGTGACGGTGAGCGAGACGCCGTCGATCGCGATGGAGCCCTTCTCCGCGATATAGCGGGCGAGGTTCGCCGGCACGGCGAACCGGAGGCGTTCCCAGTTGCCCAAGGCTTCGCGTTCCACCAGCTGCCCGACTCCGTCTACGTGTCCCTGCACAACGTGGCCGTCCAGCCGGCCGCCGGCCGGGACGCAACGCTCCAGATTGACCGAGTCACCGGCAGCGAGCTCGCCGATGGTGCTGCGCACCAGGGTTTCGCCCATGACGTCAACGCTGAAGTCCTTACCCTCAATTTCGGTGGCAGTCAGACAGACGCCGTTCACGGCAATTGACCCACCCAGGGCAAGTCCGTCGGTGGTGCCCGGGGCATGCAGCCGGAGGGTTGCGCTGGTATCGCCGTCACGCTCCACGGACAGGACCTGTCCTTGTTCGGCAATAATTCCGGTAAACATCAGTAGCCTCCCATGGCTGGTTCCGCGGCAGTGCGGGATGGTTGTGGTTCCAAAGCTTCGATTGGTTCTGGACGGAGGTGCAGCCTCAGGTCACGTCCCAGCGTCAGTACCGCGCCGCCGTCGGCCGGGTCCCACTCCCAGTGCTGCGCCTCTGCAAGGGTGGTGATTCCCAAACCGTTCAGGGCCGGCGTTCCAGATCCCAACAGGGTTGGCGCGAGGTAGACAATGAGTTCGTCCACGAGCCCGGCAGCGAGGAAGGAACTGAGGATGCGCGAGCCGCCTTCCACCATGACGTGGCGGATTCCCGCTCCGTACAGCAGCGACAACGCCTCCTGCGGATCGCGTGTGGGAAGGTGGAGCACGTGGCCGTCATCGCCTCGGACTGCGGCATCGGCCGGGATCTCCCGCAGTCCCATCACAGCGCGCAGTGGCTGTTTGCCGGAGGTGGCTCCGGATGCGTCACGCGCGGTCAGGCGGGGGTTGTCCACCAGCACCGTCTGGGTGCCGACGAGGATGGCGTCGATCCGGCCCCGCAAGCCGTGGTTGTCAGCGAGCGATTCGGGGGACGAAATCCATTGGCTTGTCCCGTCCTCCGCCGCGATCCGGCTGTCCAAGGTCTGGGCGATGTGCAGGGTCACGAAGGGCCGTTGGCCTGCCACGGCCAGGAACCATTGGCGGTTCAGCTCAAACGCTTCGACTGCGGCAAGCCCGCTGCGGACCTTGACGCCGGCGTTCCGCAGGGTGGCTGCGCCGCCGGCGGCAGGGTCATGGGGATCGTCGACGGCATACACCACGTCTTTAATCCCTGCAGCGATGATCGCCTGGGTGCAGGGTCCTGTCCTGCCTCGATGGTCACAGGGTTCCAGCGTGATCACCATCGTGCAGCCGGTCAGGTCCAGCCCCGCCGCTTCCGCCTGGCTGATCGCATCCGCTTCGGCGTGGGGGGTTCCAGCGCCGCGGTGGTACCCGGTCACCAGGTGGCGGCCTTCGGCATCAATCACGACGGCGCCCACCAGCGGGTTAGCTCCGCGCGGGCCGCGCAGGGCTGCTTCGAGAGCTGCGTCCATGGCGGCGGTCTCGGCGGTGCTGAACGCCGTCACCGTGCCGGCCCCGGTCATAGGGCAGCCACCGTGTTGGCGTTGTCGGCGTCCCGTCCACGGGACAGCCTGGCTTCAAAGAGCCATCGCAAGGGGTTCATGTGTGTGTCGTTCCTTCCCTCTAGAACCGCGATGGCTCCGGGGGTATACGACAGCAGAAGGCCGCGGCGTCGCTATGACGCCGCAGATACAGCTGTACGTGCTTCTCTCATCCAGACTTTAACTGTCGGTACCGGAATTTCACCGGTTCAACCGTCCGCCGGATCCCTCCCTGGTTTGGGGAAAGCGCCGGCTCGCGGGTCGCGGACTATCACCGCCGGTTCGGACTTACACCGACCCCGGAGCACGTATTGTGTGTTGCTATTGTGCCATAACTACTGGGAGGCCCAGACTATTCCCCGGACCGGCTGCGTAACTTAAGGCTGCCGGCCTCGCGCAGGCGTCCGATGGCTGCGGCAGGGTCTTCGGCACCGTAAACGGCCGAGCCGGCCACAAAGACGTTAGCCCCCGCCTCCGCCGCGCGGAGGATCGTCTCCTCGGTGATGCCGCCGTCAACCTGGAGGGCAACGTCCAGCCCGGAGCCGTCGATGGCCGCGCGGGCGCGCCGGATCTTGGGGAGTGTCAGGTCAAGGAACGCCTGGCCACCGAAACCCGGCTCCACGGTCATGATCAGGAGCAGGTCCAGTTCTTCAAGCATGTCCAGGTAGGGTTCCACGGCGGTGGCCGGCCGCAGTGCCATGCCGGCTTTGGATCCGCGGGCCCTCAGTTCCCTGGCAAGCTTGACCGGCGCAATGGATGCCTCGGCGTGGAAGGTCACCGACGCCAGGCCGGCGTCGGCGAATCCGGGCGCCCAGCGGTCTGCGTCCGAGATCATCAGGTGGGCATCCAGCGGGACGGGGCTGACCGCCTGGATCCGCTGGACCACGGGAAGCCCAAGGGTCAAGTTGGGGACAAAGTGGTTGTCCATGACGTCCACGTGGACGGCGTCTGCGTTGCTGATCCGCTGCAGCTCGGCTTCGAGGTTGACGAAGTCGGCGGAGAGAATGCTCGGGTTGATGCAGCATTGCGGCATGGGTGAACCTTTCACGGGTCAGGCCTTTTTGCGAATGAGGGCCAGGAACATGGCATCGGTGCTGTGGATGTGCGGCCAGAGCTGGGCCGTGGAATCGTGGCCGGCCCCCAGGTTTCCGGTCAGGCTCACGCCGTCCAGCACCGAGCCGGCGTCCAGAAGCTCCAGGTCGTCGCGCTTCCGAAGCGCATCGGTGACGACGGCGGTGGTTTCGGCCGGGTGCGGTGAACAGGTCACGTAGGCCACCACTCCGCCGGGGCGGACGGCGTCCAGTGCGGATTTAAGGAGGGCACGCTGCAGCGGGCCAAGGTCGGCCAGGTCCTTGGGCGTGCGGCGCCAGCGGGACTCCGGCCGGCGTCGAAGGGCACCAAGTCCGCTGCAGGGAACGTCAACCAGGACACGGTCGAAGGATGCGGGCTGTTCAGCGCCCACCTCCCGGCCGTCCCCGGTCCGGACCCGCCAGACATCCCCGGGCACTGCGGACAGGGCCTGGCTGACGAGCTTGGCACGGTGCGGAGCCGGTTCGTTGGCGAGCAGCGTGGCACCTTGTTGCCGGGCGAGGGCGCCGAGCAGTGCGGCTTTGCCGCCTGGACCGGCACACAAATCCAGCCAGCGTTCGCCTGCCCCGTGGGGCGCCGTGCCGGTACCCGTCCCCAGATCTACGGCCGCCATCGCCCGGGCCACCAGCTGTGAGCCGACGTCCTGGACACGGGTGCTGCCTTCGCGCACCGAGGCCAGCCGGCCGAGGTCGCCGCCGCTGGAAAGCGCTGAGCCTTCCACAAGTTCACCCGGAGTGGCCCCGTTTTCCAAAGCCTCATCCAGGCTTCCCAGGCCCGGCAGGGCAACCAGGTTGACCACCGGAGCGGCATTGTCGGCTTCCAGCAGGTCCCTAATCTCCGCGGCGGAGCGTCCGTGCGCTACCAGCGACTGCCGCATGGCACGGACAATCCATTCCGGGTGAGCGTAGCGGATGGCGGCGATTTTGGTTTCGTCGCTTTCCCCGGCAACGAGCAGTTCAACCCACTCTTCCAGGGTGTGTGCCGTGACCTTTCGCAGCACCGCATTGATCAGGGCGGACGGGCCGGCCCCGATCACGGCTCGCGCCAGCCCAACTGTCTGGTCCAGCGCCGCGTGGGCCGGCACGCGCATGGCCAGCAGTTGATGGACGCCGATGCGCAAGGCGTCAAGGATGGCTGGATCCAGCTGGTCCAGCGGCCGGTCCACGCAGCGGGCCAGGACGGCGTCGTAAGTGCCCTGGCCGCGCAAGGCACCGTAGCTCAATTCGGTGGCGAAGCCGGCGTCGCGTTTGTCGAGGCCGTGATGCCGGATACGGGACGGTAGCACCAGGTTGGCGTAGGCGTCTTCGGCGGCTACTGCGCGGAGGACTTCAAAGGCCACCAGGCGTGCTGGATCCGCCCGGCGTGTGCGCTGCGCGGGAGCGTTCTCGGTGAAACTCTTGTGGGAGCTGCGGTTCCGTTCACGGCCCTGGGCGTTGCGCTGGCTGTTGTCGCGTGGGCCGCCCTTGCCGCGGCCGCTCCCGCTGCCGCCTCTGCCTCGGCCGCCTGCATTACCGCCGGACTCGCTCATTCGAACACCACGCTTTCCAGTGAAGCCATGCCGCGGGCCCAATCGGCCGCGGCCATCATTTTCTTGCCGGCGGGCTGGACCTTGGTCAGTTCCACCGCGTGGGACCCTGTCCCCACCAGCACATTCTTCCCCTCGAGGAGCACTGCGCCCGGCTTCAGGTCCGAGTTGTCGGGCCGAAGCCGAACGGGTTCCAGCTTGACCCTCTGACCCTCCAGCGTGGTCCAGGCCCCGGGCTCGGGAGTGACCCCCCTGGCCCTCCGCCCGATGGCCAGGGCGGGCTGCTTCCAGTCGAGCCGGCCATCTTCGATGGTCAGTTTGGGCGCCAGCGAAACGTCTCCCACTTGCGGCTGCGGTGCCGCCTTTCCGGCTTCCACGGCCGACAAGGTCTGCGCGAGGAGGACGGCGCCACTGTGGGACAGCCGTTCCAGCAGCGCTCCAGAGGTGTCGTTCGGTCCAACGCCCTCGGTCAGCGTCCCGTAGACGGGGCCGGTGTCCAGTCCCTCCTCCAGCAGGAAGGTGACAGCGCCGGTCACGTCATCGCCGGCAATGACGGCCCGCTGCACGGGGGCAGCACCGCGCCACGCGGGAAGGAGGGAGAAGTGAAGGTTTATCCAGCCATGCGGCGGAACATCGAGGGCGGCCCGCGGAATCAATCCCCCGTAGGCCACGATGGCGGCGACATCCGGGGTGGCGGCGGCGATGTGCGCCGTGACGGCGTCGTCAACGCGGGTGGCGTGGATGACGTCGATGCCGAGCTCGGTGGCGCGGACGGCAACGGGCGACGGCGTCAGCACGCGTTTGCGGCCGATGGGCGCGTCCGGGCGGGTCAGGACGGCAACGACGTCAAAGCCGGCGTTAACCAGGGCGTCCAGGGAGGGAACGGCGACCGCCGGTGTGCCTGCAAAAAGGACCCTCATGAGTTCGTGCCGCCGCCGAAACTGGTCCCGCCGAAGCTGCCGCCCCCAAAACTGGAGCCGACGGTCTTGGCGCGCTTCGCCGTCGTGCGTTCAGTGATGGCGTCATAGTTGGCATTCCTGATGGACCGCAGCGCAGTCTTCCGGTCTTCCCCCTCGAGGCGGTCGGTATAAAGGATGCCGTCAAGGTGGTCGGTTTCGTGCTGGAAGCAGCGGGCCAGCATGCCCTCCCCCTCGACGGTGACAGGGTTGCCGTGCAGGTCCACGCCGGTGACCTTCGTGGCCCTAAACCGGCGGACGGGGAATCCCAGACCCGGGATGGAGAGGCACCCTTCCACCTGGTCGGCCTGGTAGTCGTCGCTGTTTTCCAGGACAGGGTTGATGATGTGGCCGTCAACACCGCCCACACGATAGGTAAAGACTCTTTGGCTGACACCGATCTGCGGCGCGGCCAGGCCTGCGCCTTCCACGTCTTCCATGGTCTCGGTCATGTCCGCAACGAGCTTGGCGAGCTCGGGCCCGAATTCCGTCACAGGATCGGCCACTGTGCGGAGCACGGGATCACCAATGATGCGGATATTCAGAATGGCCATGTGCTGTCTTTCCTCACGGTGGGTGTTGGCGAACCTATCCAGTTTAGGTGCAGGGGCACCGCTGCCGGGACTGCTGCCTTGGCGCCGCCAGTACTGCTAGGCGCTGCGCACCTGCACTGACGGTGGCGGAGCTAAGGGAAGGAGTGCTGTACCCGCGGCGACTGTGTCTGCGGAGAGCTCCCAGACGCGGCGCAGGGCGCAGAACTTCCACCAGTGATGTTTGAGGACCTCCGGGTTGGCGCGGACCGGCCGGACCTCGGTCTCCCCAATCGCCACGGCAAGAAGCAACGGGTTTTCGCCGTACTTCCATGCCTCCCATTCCCCGGCGACCGGGTCCACCAGGCTTTCCTCGGCCTTCATGCCGGCCACGAGCTGCATGACCACCTTGTCATCAAGCGGTTTGACGGTGCCGTCCCGCGTGGTGCCTTTGGTCTTGTAGTCGATGAGGCAGATGCGGCCGTTGATGCGCGCCACAAGGTCCAGCGTGCCGGCATAGCCCACGGACTTGTTCCAGACGGTAATTTCGGGGGCGATGGGTTCCACATCATAGAGTTCCCACCACTCATCAAACCGCAATGCAAAGGCTTCCTCGCCGTTGGCTGCCAAGGCCTCGCGGGTCTCCTTCATGGCGTGCGGCCGGCCCAGGGCCCGGAGTGCCACCTGCTCGCAGTAGTTGTGGACCCGGTCACCGCGTTTTGCGGCGTCATCGCGGTATGTCTCGGCCGCCTTCGAGGCCCGGTTGACGGCCTGCCGGATTTTGGCCGGACTGCCCAGGCAGTCGGCGAGCAGCGGGTCCTTGGCCAGGCTGCTGGCACCCATATAACCGAACCAGCCATCCAAGCCGTGCGGTTGCTGGCCGATCACGGTGGTGATGGACGGAACAGAAAACTGCTCGGAAGTGGACCGCGCATACATGCGGCCGTATTCCGTGGCGTGGGCAAGGAGTGGATCAGTCATACAACGACTCTTTCACAGGGGGCTGACAAAAAAGGGGGACACAAAAAAGGTCCGTTCCCGCTCGGCTTGAGCGGGAACGGACCTGATTCCTCGGTGGGCGATACTGGGTTCGAACCAGTGACCTCTTCGGTGTGAACGAAGCGCGCTACCACTGCGCCAATCGCCCCGATGCCTTTGAATGCTAGCGGACCCAACGGGGTTTATGGAAATCGAGATTGCGTCTGCCACGAATTACACCACTGTAATTCACAAAAACCCCTAGATTGCAGCGATCCACGGCCATCGCCATCCGGCCGGGACGTCCGATTTGGAGATTCCCTGAACCTCCTATAGAGTTCTTACTCGTTGGAACGCGAGGAAATGCCCGAAACGGCACGGAATCAACAGCCAACATGCGGACGTAGCTCAGCTGGTAGAGCACCACCTTGCCAAGGTGGATGTCGCGAGTTCGAATCTCGTCGTCCGCTCGCAGGACACTGTCACGGCAAGGGATCTTCGGAAACCGCGCTTACACGGTGGGTTGGCCGAGAGGCGAGGCAGCGGCCTGCAAAGCCGTTTACACGGGTTCGAATCCCGTACCCACCTCGGTGAAAACCATGGCTTTCGGGTTCTTTCCGGATGGCAATGGGCGATTGGCGCAGCGGTAGCGCGCTTCCCTGACACGGAAGAGGTCACTGGTTCGATCCCAGTATCGCCCACCAAGCAAGGCAACTTGCTTCATGTGGTCAGTTTGGCTCCGGTCAGGACTTACTTCATACGCGGACGTAGCTCAGCTGGTAGAGCACCACCTTGCCAAGGTGGATGTCGCGAGTTCGAATCTCGTCGTCCGCTCTCTTCTCCCAGAAACACCCCCATTAAACCGGTCCTCCGGTTGCGGGCGATTGGCGCAGCGGTAGCGCGCTTCCCTGACACGGAAGAGGTCACTGGTTCGATCCCAGTATCGCCCACAGCAGCAGCTCCTCGTGAGCTGCTTTTTTGTTGCCCGTTTCAGGACGGTTCAGCTTGGAGCGAGGTATCGGGCGTGATCCGCTCCGAGCGAACGCCTACCACCCCTTATTTCCTTGGCACGCCCAGGAGACAGGGCTAGTATCGGTTGCGGAGGAGCGACCTGGCTCCGCGATTGAAGGGAGGTGCTCGTGGGACTAATTGACGATCTTAAGGGCAAGGCTCAGGGTCTGATTCATGGCAACGAGCAAGCCATCAAGGACGGCATCACCAAGGCCGGGGACTTCGTCGACACCAAGACCGGCGGCAAGTACGCCGGACATGTTGACAAGATCCAGGATGGCGCTTCCAATCTCGTTGATAAAAACGGAACACCGGGCGAGACCCCTGCCAGCGAGCAGGTACCGCCGGTCAATCCCGTTCCGCCGGTGCCGCCGGTTGACCGGGCTCCGTAACAAGGATTTGGCCAGGGCTTTGCCCTAGTACGTCAAGGAGGTGTGGGTCCCGCCGGGAGGCGGCACCCACACCTTTGGCGTCTAAGCGGCCCAAACTAGGACGGCTCGTGGTTCTGGCCCTCGCGTGCCAAGGCGGTCAGGCGCGATACGGCGCGGTAGTACTTCTTGGTGTAGCCACCGTGCATCATCTCGTCGGTGAAGAGCTTGTCGAAGGGGACGCCGCTGGCCAGGATGGGCACATCCTTGTCGTAGAGGCGGTCCGCCAACACCACAAAGCGCAGGGCAACTGCCTGCTCGGTGATGGTTTCCACGTTGCGCCACACTACGCCGTCGATGCCGTCGATGAGCTGCCGGTACCGGCTCGGGTGGACACCGGCGAGGTGGCTGATCAGCGAACTGAATTCGTCCTGGGCCACCGTCTTACCGTCAAACTCCGCCTTCATCTGGGCAGCGAGCTGGCTGTTTTTCAGCGGGGCCGGCGCAGCCGGCAGGCCGCGGTGGCGGAAATCCTCGCCGTCGATTCTGATGACATCGAACTGATCCGCGAGGACCTGGATCTCACGGGCAAAGTCGACGGCGGCAAAGCGGCCGTCACCCAGTGAGCCCGGCAGGGTGTTGGACGTGGCGGCGAGCTTCACGCCGGCGTCGGCCAGTTCACGCATCAGACGCGACATCAGCACCGTGTCGCCCGGATCATCGAGCTCGAATTCGTCAATGCACACCAGCTTGTAGTGGCTCAGTGCCTCAACGGTCTTCCGGAACGAGAGGGCACCAACCAGGTTGGTGTACTCCACGAAGGTGCCAAACGCCTTGGGGCCAGGGGCGGCGTGCCACAGTGAAGCCAGCAGGTGGGTCTTGCCTACGCCGAATCCGCCGTCCAGATAGATCCCTGCCCTGGTTTCGACCTTCTTGGCGAAGAGCTTCTTAAACAGCCCCGCTCCATCGCCGGCACCGACGCCGGCGGCGAAACCCTCCAACGCCTTGACCGCCGCCGCCTGGGACGGCTGGTTGGGGTCCGGCCGGTAACTGGCGAAAGAGACCTGGCCAAACCGCGGGGAAGGATAAAAACCCTTAAGGAGCTCATCCACCGACACCGCCGGAGTGCGTGCGGCAAGCTGTTCGATCTGTACCAAGGTGGTCCGTTCTGCTGGTGGGTTGTCCCCAGAAAGAATACCGGCAACGGACCGGCCATCCCCCGCCAGGCCGCCGTCCGTGGCCGCCGCGTGACAAAGGCCACATTTCCCCCCGTTAACGTCCGGGCGGACATGCTGGACTGCCATGGCTAGGCTGGGGTGAGGTTCGGACCATGTGCAGATCCGCCACACACCTCGATGAAAGGCCACCATGCCCTACGCCGTTGAACAGAACGAAAAGTTTGCCGCCTACGCCAATCCTGAGCGCCTGGTGTCCACTGACTGGCTGGCCGCCGCCCTGGAAGCGGGCGCAGTTGCTGACGGGAAGCTCGTGGTGGTGGAGTCCGATGAAGACGTCCTCCTCTACGAGACGGGCCACATCCCCGGCGCCGTCAAGATTGACTGGCACACCGACCTCAATGACGAGGTGACCCGCGACTACGTCAACGGTGAGGAGTTCGCCGCCCTGGCGGCGTCGAAGGGCATCTCCCGCGACACCACCGTGGTGATCTACGGTGACAAGTCGAACTGGTGGGCTGCCTACGCCCTCTGGGTCTTCACCCTCTTCGGCCACGAGGATGTCCGGCTGCTCGATGGCGGCCGGGACAAATGGATTGCCGAAGGCCACAAGCTCACCACCGACCGGCCTTCGCCCACACCCGGCGAGTACCCGGTGGTGGACCGCAACGATGCCCCGATCCGGGCGTTCAAGGAAGATGTGCTGGCACACTTCGGCAAGCCGCTCATCGATGTCCGCTCCACCGAGGAATACACCGGCCAGCGGACCCACATGCCGGCCTACCCTGAAGAAGGCGCGCTGCGGGGCGGCCACATTCCGTCGGCCGTGTCGATCCCCTGGGCACGTGCGGCGGCGGGCGATGGCACGTACCGCAACCGGGGCGAACTGGAGGCACTGTACCTGGGCGAGGCCGGCCTCAAGGAAGGCGACGATGTTGTGGCGTACTGCCGCATTGGCGAGCGTTCCAGCCACACCTGGTTCGCCCTGAAGTACCTTCTGGGCTTTGAAACGGTCCGTAACTACGACGGATCCTGGACCGAGTGGGGCAACGCCGTGCGCGTGCCGATCGCCAAGGGAACCGAGCCCGGCACGGTACCGGCGTAAACTGGACCTGATGAGTACCCAAGCCCTTCCCACCGCGCTGGCGGATATCGTTGACGACTTCCAGGCCCTGACCGAACCCGATCGGCTGCAACTGTTGCTGGAATTCTCCCAGGGACTCCCTGAGCTTCCGGAACGGTTGAAGGACCACCCGGAACTCCTTGAGCAGGTCGTGGAGTGCCAGTCACCGCTGTTCCTGACCATCGAGACGGAAAAGAACGACGCCGGCAGTCCGGACAGCGTGCGGCTGTACTTCAAAGCACCCCCGGAAGCCCCCACAACACGGGGATTCGCGGGAGTCCTGCACGAGGGACTTGATGGGCTCAGCGCTGCGGAAATCCTGGCCGTTCCGGACGACATGCCCGAACTGCTGGGCCTCACGCGCGCCATCACACCACTGCGCATGAGGGGCATGACCGCCATGTTGGGACGCATCAAGCGCAAGGTCGCCGCCACCCAGCGGCCTGAGGCCTGAGGTCCAACCGGACTGGCCATGGGACGCAAGAGTTCTTCGCAGGGAACGCCGGCAACAGCAGCATTGGCTGTTGCCGGCGTTCCCTTTGTGCTGCATCCCTACGTGCATGATCCGTCCGTGGCCAGCTATGGCACTGAGGCGGCCGAAGCTCTGGGTATCCCTCCGGAAATGGTTTTCAAGACCCTGATGGTCGAAGTGGAGGGCCGGCTGGCCGTGGGAGTGGTGCCGGTCAGCGGAAACCTGGACCTCAAGGCCTTCGCCGCCGCGCTGGGAGCCAAGAAGGCCTCCATGGCGGATCCCGCTGCAGCCCAACGGCGCACCGGCTACGTCCTGGGCGGTATCTCGCCGCTTGGCCAGCGCCAGGCCTCACCCACAGTGATTGACGGGAGCGCCCTCCGGCTCCGGACCATGCTGGTTTCCGGCGGCAGGCGCGGCCTGGATATCGAGTTGGCCCCGGCGGACCTCATCCGGCTGACCTCCGCAATCACGGCCAGTATCGGCACAAGGACGCCCTAGGGTTCTTCCGGACTGCGCTGGCCGGGATTGGTCCGCGGAGCCAGCTGGGTGCGGAGCCACGCCTTGACCAGGCCTTCCCAGCGATCGGGATCGACATTCCATTCCTTGGTGTGCCTGGCGCGGCTGAAGGTTTCAAAGGTGACCATGTCCGGATTCCGTTCAGCCAGGATGGCAGAGGGCTCATAGGGAACGTATTCGTCGTCGACGCTGTGGATGATCAGCGTGGGTGTGCGGACCTCGACGGCGCGCGCCACCCAGTCCATGGCCTTCAGGTCGACGGGCGCGGAAAGGCCGGTAAGCCTGCGTCCCAGCGGGTGGCCCAGCATCAACTGCCCGTAACGCCCCACCAGGGAGGGTATCCTGTTCAGCTGGGCGTGGTGGGCCAGGACGTTCACCCAGTTGATGACCGGTGCATCCAGGACCAGGGCCCGGATGAGGTGACGGTAACGCGACAGGTCCGCCGTCTGCAGGCAGATGGCACCGCCCATGGACCAGCCGAAGAGGACGATCTCTTCGGCGCCGTTGGCCAGTGCATACTCGATGGCCGCTTCCACATCCCGCCACTCCGTTGATCCGAGGCCGTACCGGCCGTCGTCGGCGGACGGGGCCAGTCCGTCATTCCGATAGGAGACCAGCAGGCTGGTCAGTCCAAGTTCCCGTGCAGGGGCTACGGCGCGCAGTGCCTCCTGGCGGGTTGCCCCGCGGCCGTGAACCATGATGGCCCAGATCCGGCCGCCACCCTCCGCCCGGACCAGCCATGCCGGCGCCTGGCCGCCGTCGACGTCGATCAGCACGTCCTCGGACGCGATCCCGGCAGTGGCCGGGTCCGGATACAGCGCGCCGCTCCACCACCCGCGGCGGGCGGTGTCGATGTCGCCGGCATAGACGGCCTCCACTTCCCGCAGGACCGTGCCGTCCGCCGGTGAGTAGGAGACGATCCGACCGATCCGGGCGTGCCCCTTGCCGCCGTCGAAAAAGAAGCCGTAGACACCCTCCACGGTTGTTTCCGGCGTGGCGGCCAGGATGACCTGCATTCCGTCGCCATCCCGGAGGACAGCCAGGACTTCCTGGTCGGACGTCCGTTGCTTGACAGGAGTGATCACGCGCCGGGCAAAGTACAAGGCGAGGGCGGAGGAGCCCGTCGCAAGCAGGCCGGCAAGGGCCCCGCCGCCGATGGCGCCACCGAGGGTCCATTTCGCGCGAAGCGACATGCGGCCGTCAGCCTGGACAGGAGGGATCGCCGTCAACGTTGGAGTGCGCGTGGAAGGTGCCATGGAACCATTCTTACCGCCGCGGACGTGTTGGCCCTATTTCCACGCCCGTGGCGTCATTGCTGTGCAGCCACCAGCGCGCACGACTAGGCTGATGCCATGAGCGATCCAATCGTCATTTTGACCGAAGAACCCCTGGGCGCCGATGACCGCGTCAACATCCAACGGCTGGTGGACGGTTCGGACACCCGGCTTGTCCTGCTGGTCCCGGCAAACACCGAACGGCACCTCGTGGTGGACTTCCTTGAGAACCTGTCCATGCTGGACGTCGCCAAGGCCTTCCGCGAGCTGACCGCACAGGCCCCTGACCCCAGTGTTCAACGGGCCGAGGCGGCAGAGACACTGGCGGTCTCGCTAGCTGCTTTGGACGGGTTGGGCGGCGGAGTCACCGGCCAAGTGGTGGATGGCGGGGCCGTGAAGGGCCTGGTGACCAAAGTGAAAGAACTCGGTGCTTCCCAGGCAGTGGTGATCACCCGGCCGCATGCGGTTTCAGACACCTTCCATACTGACTGGGCAAACAAGGCCCAGGACCAGCTGGGGCTCCCCGTGCTCCACCTGTATGCCGGTTCGGGATTTATCGGCGACTCCTGAGCGTTGAGCACACTATGAGTATTTTTGGAAAGAGCGTTTTCGGAAACAAGGCCACCGATTCCATCCCCGCGTCCGTGCCGGGCACCGGACCTGATGCGCCGGAACCCGCCGTCCGGAAGTCCGACGACGAGTGGCGGCAGGAGCTGACCCCGGAGGAGTACCACGTGCTTCGGCAGGCGGGGACCGAGCGTCCCTATACCGGCGAGTACGTGGACACCCACACCGAGGGTGTCTACCAGTGCCGCGCCTGCGGGGCGGAACTTTTCAGGAGCAACGAGAAATTCGACTCCCACTGCGGCTGGCCGTCTTTCTGGGCGCCACTGGCTGATGGCACTGTGCGGTATATCCATGACCGAACCCTTGGCATGGAGCGGGTTGAGGTACGGTGCTCAAACTGTGACTCCCACTTGGGCCATGTCTTTGCCGGCGAGGGTTACGGTACGCCCACGGACCAGCGGTACTGCATCAATTCGGTGTCCCTGAAACTGGTTCCAGGGGCCGCAGACGGGCACGAAACCACGCAGTCCTGAGCGGGTCAGACGGAGGTCCGGCCGTGCCTGACCGGGCTTCTACACCGCCTGAGCATGAGAATTTCTTATGCTCAGCCGTCTTGTGAATTAGGGACTCTGATTGCTTGCTACGCTCGCCGTAGATGCCCCAAGCAATGAGAAAGGCCGCCGTCAATGACCGTCACCGTCACCGCTGGACCCACCCGGATCAGCGCCCACCATCCCGCCTGGCTGAAGCTCAGGACCGCCGCAGAATTGCTGCAGGCGTTCCAGAGCCAGGATGGTTCCGTGCCTGACCCGGGACACCATGCCCCCGCCGCCCTCGAACTTGCCGCCATCACCGAAGCGATCAGCGAACTGGCGCCGCTTTTCCCGCACGACGCCGCCTACCTGGAGGCCGTCGTCGCTGACTTCGAGGCGTGGGAGCATAACGGCTTCGGTGTGCCGGACTTCCTGTCCTCGCTGCTGGCTTTCCAGCCGCAGCTGCAGCGCCAGGACGGACTGGCGCACCTTGTCATCTTCCCCATGTATACGCAGAACGGAAGCAGCAGCAGGCTGGTGGAGGCCGTCCTGGTGGAGGTCATTTGGCCCGACTTCGTTGCCGAGCTGGAGGCCGGAGACTATTCCAACAAGCTCTTTGTGCCCATCCGTTTCCTGGACTTTACCCGCGGCTACAACACCAATTCGGCCGTGCTCTTTCCGGAAACTGTTGCTGTCCGGGAAACGCCCAGTTTCACATGGGGCGCTATTTTCGCGGACCGCGAGGCTGCCCGCTTCCGCCGCGTGCTGCGTGCTGCAGCCGACGTCACCTCGTTGGATCTCCCTGAGGGTGCTGCCGAACTCCTCGCGGACCAAAAACTGGCCGAGGCAACGTTTGTGATGTGGGACCTGATTCACGACCGCACCCACATGCGCGGGGACCTCCCCTTTGATCCGTTCATGATCAAGCAGCGGATGCCCTACTTCCTGTATTCGCTGGAGGAGCTGCGCTGCGATCTCACCGCGTTCCGGGAATCCGTCCGGATCGAAAAGGACGACGACGCCGGGCCGGAAGCGCGCCGGCACGCGAAACTCGTGCAGTACGCGATCATCTTCGACCGGATCTTCCGCTTCGCGATCACCGGCAGCCGGGTGCGCAACTATGACGGCCTCGGCGGCCAGCTGCTCTTCGCGTGGCTGCACCAGCACCACGTCCTACACTGGACCGACACCCGGCTCCGAATCGACTGGGACCAGGTGCCAGACGCAGTGATCGCCCTGGGGACCGCTATCGACGACCTGTACTGGCGCTCCATCGACAGGCCCAAGACGGCGCATTGGCTGGCCGCCTACGACCTGATTTCCGCCACCGTCACACCCAGCCCCGCATCGGTCTGGGCCAAGGGCGCCGACGCTCTTCCGGTGTCCGGGCCTCCGCGCGGCCTCACGGACCAGGTGCTGGATGACGAATTCCCGCTGTCCATGTTCTACGAGGCATTGGAGAAGAAAATGCGTCCCGTCATCGAATCCACTGCAGGCATCACAGGAGCCTCCGCCCTATGAACAAACCCGACGAATTGAATGTCCTGGTCACCGGCGGCAGCGGACCTTCCGGGGTCGCCGTGGCCAAGGCGCTGCGGGAGGCCGGGTTCCGCGTCTTCACCGTGGGGTCGGACAAAGCGCGAATCGACGCCGCCGCGGCACAAGCGGGCGGCGGCGTCACTCCCCTGGTGTGCGACCTGGCTGATTTGGCTGACGTCCGCGCTCTCCGGGGTGCCCTGGCGGACGCGGCGGGACCTATCGACGCCGTGATCCACCTGGTGGGCGGCTGGCGCGGCGCAAAAGGCATCCCGGACCAGAGCGATGCCGACTGGGACTTCCTTGAGCGGGGAGCCATCACCACGCTCCGCAACGTGTCGCGGGTTTTCTACGACGACCTGGCCGCCTCCAGCAGGGGAAGGTTTGCCATCGTCTCCTCCACCGCAGTGGAAAATCCGACGGCGGCCACAGCGAGCTACGTGGCCGCCAAGTCCGCCGGGGAAACCTGGACCGTGGCCATGGCCGACGGCCTAGCCCGCTCGGCCGCCAGCGGGGGCAGGGACCTGCACAGCGCCGCCGTCGTGCTCGTGGTGAAGGCGCTGGTGGACGCCGAACTGCGGAAGGCGCATCCGGAACGGACCTTCCCCGGCGCCACCGACGTCGAAGACCTGGCAGCCGCCGTCGTTGGACTTTTCAGCCGCCCCGCAGCAGAGCTGAATGGACAGCGCCTGCGGCTGGCGCCCTGAACCCGGCATCCTGCCACCCCCGCCCTGGACGTGACCTCCTTAGACTGAGAACGTGAGCAAAACAATGACAACCACGGCACACGCCGCCACCCGGACCGCCAACGCCACCGCACGGCTGCATGATCCGTCAGTCCGGGGCTTCGCGTCGGACAATTACTCGGGCGTCCACCCGGAAGTCCTGGCCGCACTCGCGGCAGCCAACGATGGCCACCAGGTCTCCTACGGCGAGGACGACTACACGGCCCGCCTGCAGGAACTGATGGAAGAACACTTCGGGCCCGGCATCGAATGCTTTCCCGTCTTCAACGGAACTGGTGCGAACGTTTTGTCGCTCCAGTCGCTGCTCCCGCGCTGGGGTGCTGTGGTGTGTGCGTCGACGGCCCACATCAACATGGACGAGAACGGCGCCCCGGAACGCATCGGCGGGATCAAACTGCTGCACGTCCCCACCCCCGACGGCAAGTTAACTCCGGAGCTGATCGACCGCGAAGCGTGGGGCTTCGGCGATGAGCACCGCGCGCAGCCGCTGGCGGTCTCCATCACCCAGACCACCGAGCTGGGCACGTGCTACACCCCGGACGAGGTCCGCGCTATCGCCGAGCACGCCCACTCCAAAGGCATGAAGCTCCACATGGACGGGGCTCGGCTGGCTAACGCGGCCGCCCACCTGGGCGTGCCGCTGCGGGCATTCACAACCGACGCCGGTGTGGACATCCTCTCCTTCGGCGGCACCAAGAATGGGCTGCTTTACGGCGAAGTGGTGGTTGCCCTGAACCCTGAGGCCGCCCACGGCCTGGTGTTCCTCCGCAAGATGAACATGCAGCTCGCCTCCAAAATGCGCTTCCTCTCGGCCCAGTTCATTGCGCTGCTTGAGGGCGATCTGTGGCTCCGTTCCGCCGCGCACGCCAACGCCATGGCCACCCGGCTTCGAGCCGCCGTGGAGACGATCGACGGAGTGGAGCCCACCCAGAAGACGGAATCCAACGGCGTGTTTGCTGTCCTGCCGGCCGGGGTGGCGGACCGGCTGCGGGAATCGTTCCGCTTCTATGACTGGGATGAGTCCGCCCGCGAGGTCCGCTGGATGTGCTCCTTCGACACCAGCGAGGAGGACATCGACGCCTTTGTGGCCGCGATCCGCCAAGAGCTGGCGGCCCACGACAAAGGCAATGCGGGCAGGTAGCATGACCGGCCAACGGCGAGCCTGCACCGTGTGCCCGGTGCTAATGCGTAATCTGCGATGGTGAACGCACTCGCCCAGGTTCCCCCGGAATTTCTCCACGCCTTGGGAACGCTCAGGAAAGCCCACTGCCGCAGTGAACTGCGCCTGGCGGAAATTCCCGCGCCGGCGCGGCTGGCCCCGTTTGCCGTAGCACTCGGCGCCGAGGTCATGGCACCCGGCCCCGGCGCCGGCACCACCCCCGTCCACGGCCCGGCAGCCATGGCCCTGGCCGCCGCCGCCGGCACCGAGGATGACGACGATACCGAACTGGCCACAGGCCGGTTCATCCTGCTGCACGACCCCGAGGGATCCGAGGTCTGGGACGGCGAATTCCGCATCGTCACCTATATACGGGCCCAGCTCGAGCCCGAAATGGGCAATGACGAAATGCTCGGCACCGTGGCCTGGACGTGGCTGGTGGAGGCCCTCGAGAACCACAAGGCCCCGTACCGGGCAGCCGGCGGCACTGCCACCCGCGTCCTGTCGGAGAGCTTCGGGACGTTGTCGGACCGGCCCGGGTCGATCGACATCGAGCTGCGGGCTTCCTGGACCCCGGCGTCGTCGGACGTCACGGCCCACTTGGAGGCGTGGTCCGACATGGTGTGCACCTTCGCCGGCCTTCCCCCACTGCCCGATGGCGTCACAGCCCTTCCGAACCGCCGCCGGAACTAGGACCCGCACTGTGGCCAAAACCGAGTCGGTAAACTGAAAGCATCATGACCCCTCACATACCGGATAACACCACAGCCGGCGCCCCGGCTGCTGAAACCACTTCCCACATCACGGTGGAAGGCTTCGACAGCCAGGTCCCCGTGGTCATTGACCTCGACGCGCCCCGCGACGGCGTGCCGCTGGTCATTGAAACGCAGTCCGGACTGGAGCGTTGCGCGGCAGCCATCGCCGCTGGCACCGGACCCGCAGGAGTCGACGCCGAGCGTGCCTCGGGATTCCGCTACGGCCAGCGCGCCTTCCTGGTCCAGATCCGCCGTGAAGGCGCCGGCACCTGGCTGATCGACCCCGAACCCTTCGATGACCTCGCCATCATTAACGATGCTCTCAAGGGGGTGGAATGGATCCTGCATGCCGCCAGCCAGGACCTGCCCTGCCTGCTGGAGCTTGGCATGTGGCCGGACAAACTCTTCGACACGGAACTGGCCGCACGGCTGGCCGGATTGCCGCGCGTGGGCCTGGCCGCCGTCATCGAACAGCTGCTTGGTTTTGGCCTGGCAAAAGAGCACTCTGCCGCAGACTGGTCCACCCGTCCGCTCCCGGAGCCATGGCTGCGCTATGCCGCCCTGGACGTGGAAGTCCTCACGGAGTTGCGCGAAGAACTCATTGAACTGCTCCAGGCCGATGGCAAGCTCGACTACGCGGAGCAGGAATTTGCCGCGATCCTCGCCGCCGGCGTGGCACCGCCCAGGGTAGATCCCTGGCGTAAGACCTCAGGCCTCCACCAGATCCGCGACCGCCGCCAGCTGGCAGCAGTCCGGGAAATGTGGCTGGAGCGGGACTCCTTGGCGCAGAAGCGCGACGTTGCGCCCGGCCGGCTGATCCCTGATTCCGCCCTGGTCTCGGCGGCCAAGGCCATGCCCTCCACTGTTCCCCAACTCCTGGGCACCAAGGGTTTCCACGGCCGGGCTGCACAGCGCGAGGCACCCCGCTGGCTTCGGTGCATCGCTGCCGCCAAAGACCTGGAGGAACTTCCGCCGCTGCACCTGCCCACCAACGCCCCTCCCCCGCCGCGCGTCTGGGCGGACCGCGATCCCGAGGCCGCCAGCCGATTGTCCACAGCCCGTCCGCTCCTGCAGGCGAAGGCCGACGAACTGAACCTGCCGATGGAGAACCTGCTCACGCCGGATTACCTGCGTCGCGTGGCCTGGCGTCCGCCGTCGGACGTCAACGAAGAAACGGTGGCGGCCGAACTCCGCTCCCTGGGCGCCCGCGAGTGGCAGATCGGCCTGGTCGCGCCGGTGATCACGGAAGCTTTCCTCAACCCACAGCCGCTGCCGGCCAAGGAAACGAAAGCCGCGGCGCACACGGAATAGAACTCCTCACCAAGAGCCTTGCACACTATGTTACTCGTGAGTAACATAGTGTGCACTGCCGTCCGGCTGAAGGCTGCCCCCAGCCTCGGACGGCGCCGAGTCTCGATGAGGAGTAAACGTGAGCCAAGCCCGCCACAGCGGAGAACACAGCAGCGGATCCCCGCGCACTGTCCGCGACGTCGTTTTTGTAGACGGCGTCCGCACCCCCTTCGGGAAGGCCGGCGAGAAAGGCATCTATGCCGGAACCCGTGCCGATGACCTGATGGTGAAGTGCATCCGCGAACTTTTGCGCCGCAACCCCACCCTGCCCGCGGCGCGGATCGACGAAGTAGCCGTAGCCGCCACCACCCAGACCGGAGACCAGGGCCTGACTCTCGGCCGGACGGCCGCCCTCCTGGCCGGACTCCCCCGCACGGTACCTGGCTTCGCCATCGACCGGATGTGCGCCGGGGCAATGACCGCCGTCACCACGACGGCGAGCGGCATCGGCTTCGGCGCCTACGACGTCGTCATTGCCGGGGGCGTGGAGCACATGGGCAACCACCCGATGGGCTCCGGCGCCGATCCGAACCCGCGCTTTATGTCTGAGCGCCTGGTTGATCCGGCCGCCCTGAACATGGGCAATACAGCCGAAAACCTGCATGACCGTTTCCCCGCGATCACCAAGGATCGCACGGACGCCTACGCTGTTGCCTCCCAGGACAAGCTGGCGGCAGCGTACGCCCGCGAGCAGATCCAGCCCGACCTCGTCCCCGTGGCAGCCCTGAAGCCGGGCGAGGGCTGGACACTCAACAGCGTTGACGAGCCACCCCGCCCGGGCACCACACTGGAGGACCTCGCCGCGCTGCGCACACCCTTCCGAGCGCACGGCCGGGTGACGGCAGGGAACGCGGCCGGCCTGAACGACGGCGCCACCGCCGCCGTCCTGGCATCCTCGGAGGCCGCCGCCGAACTGGGCCTGCCAGTCAAAATGCGGCTGGTGAGCTACGCCTACGCGGGGGTCGAGCCGGAGGTCATGGGCATCGGCCCCGTTCCCGCCACCGAAAAGGCACTGAAGAACGCCGGCCTCACCATTGAGGACATCGGGCTGTTCGAGATCAACGAAGCCTTCGCCGTCCAGGTCCTGAGTTTCCTGGACCACTTTGGAATTTCCGACGACGATCCCCGGGTTAATCGCTACGGGGGCGCCATCGCGGTGGGCCATCCGCTGGCCTCCTCCGGCGTCAGGCTGATGAACCAGCTGGCGCGGCAGTTCGAGGAAGACCCGTCCGTCCGGTACGGCATCACCACCATGTGCATCGGCCTGGGCATGGGGGCCACGGTAATCTGGGAAAACCCGCACCATGCCGAGTACAGCGGCGCCGTCACCGAAAAATCCCGCCAAGAGACCATCGAAGCAACCACCGAAGGAGCCGCCGCATGAGCGCCGCAGATTTCACCAAGCTCGCCGAACTCTTTCCGAATGAAACGGTGACGCATTCGTATGTCCAGGACGTCGAACTGCCGGCGGCTCCGGGCCAGCCGAGCCCTGGCGTTTTTGCGCTGATCACCCTGGACAACGGCCTGGACCACTCCAAGCCCACCACTCTGGGCCCGAATACCTTGGTTGAACTGGGCACCGTCCTGGAGGGGCTGAAGGAGCGTGCCGCCCGCGGCGAGATCGTGGGCGTCGGCGTGACGGGCAAGCCGTACTTCCTGGTGGCCGGCGCGGACCTGTCAGCGGTCAAGTCGCTGGAGGACCGCGAGCACGGCCTGTGGATGGCCCAGCTCGGCCACGACGTTTACGCCACGCTGGCCAACCTCGGCGTACCCAGTTTCGCCTTCATCAACGGCCTAGCACTGGGTGGCGGCCTGGAGATCGCCCTGCAGTCCACCTACCGCACCGTCTCCACGGGAGCCGGTGCACTGGCGCTGCCTGAAGCGTTCCTCGGCCTGGTCCCGGGCTGGGGCGGCGTCCACATCCTGCCCCGCCTGATCGGCCCGGAGAACGCGGTCAAGGTCATGATCGAAAACCCGCTCAGCAACAACCGCACCCTCAGCGGGCCGCAGGCCTTCGAGTTAGGCATCGCCGATGCCCTGTTCGAACCGGCCGACTTCCTGGAGCAGTCCCTGCTCTGGGCTGCAAAGGTCATCACCGGCGAGGTGGCTCCCGGGCGGGCCAACGCCGTCGATCCCGCAGACACCGCCGTCGGCGCGCGCTGGTCGGCGGCCGTCAAGGCGGGGCGTGCCCTGGTGGAGGCCAAGACGTCCAACGCGTCCCCGGCGCCGGCCAAGGTCCTGGACATCCTGGAGGCCAACCGCACCATGAGCCAGGCCGAGTCGGCGGCGCTCGAGTGCGAGACCCTGGCCGGGCTGATGCAGAGCGATGAGTTCCGCGCCACGGTCTACGCCTTCCTGGACCTGGTCCAGAAGCGGTCCAAGCGGCCGGCGGGCGCACCGGACCGGAAGCTGGCACGTCCGGTCACCAAGGTCGGCGTGGTGGGCGCTGGGTTGATGGCAGGCCAGCTCGCCCTGCTGTTCGCCCGCCAGCTCAAGGTCCCGGTGGTCATGACCGACATCGACCAGGCCCGCGTGGACAAGGGCGTGGGGTACGTCCACGCCGAGGTGGATAAGCTGCTGGGCAAGAAGAGGATCAGCCCGGACGCCGCCAACCGCACCAAGGCCCTGGTGACGGGCTCGGTGTCCAAGGAAGCCTTCGCCGACGCCGACTTCGTCATCGAAGCCGTCTTCGAAGAGCTGAACGTCAAGAAGCAGGTCTTCGCCGAAGTGGAGGCCATCGTCTCGCCGGAATGCATCCTTGCCACCAACACCTCATCCCTGTCCGTCACCGCCATGGCCGAGGACCTCGCCCACCCCGAGCGGCTGGTCGGGTTCCACTTCTTCAATCCGGTGGCGGTGATGCCGCTGCTGGAAATCGTCCGTGCGCCCAAGACCGAGGATGCCGTGCTGGCCACGGCGTTTGAGCTGGCCAAGGGCCTGAAGAAGACGGCCGTCCTGGTCAAGGATGCGCCCGCGTTTGTGGTCAACAGGGTCCTGCTGCGGCTCATGGGCGAAGTAATGGCGGCCTTTGATGAAGGCACCCCCGCCGACATTGCCGACACCGCCCTCCGCCCCATGGGCCTGCCGATGACCCCGTTCACCCTCGGGGCCATGGTGGGCCTGCCGGTGGCCCAGCATGTCCAGGAATCCCTGCACGCCGCATTCGGCGACCGCTTCGAGGTGTCCGCCAACCTGCAGAAGTTGATCGACAACGGCGTGAAGTCGCTCTGGGCTCCCGCAGCCGACGGCAGCCAGGAAATCCCGGCGTCCACGCTCGCCCTCATGTCCTTCGGCACGTCCCCCTCCATCGGGGACGAAGTCCTGCGGCGGGTCCAGGATGCCCTGGCCGAGGAAATTGGCCTCATGCTGGAAGAGGCCGTGGTGGCCGGCCCCGAGGACATCGACCTATGCATGATCCTCGGCGCAGGCTGGCCCATGTTCCTGGGCGGCATCACGCCGTACCTGGACCGTGTGGGCGCCTCGGAGCGCGTCAACGGCAAGCGCTTCCACGCACCGGGGGTCGCGTCAGCAGCGGCGTCCCCCATCCACGCCTAACCTCCGCCGACGAGTTTTTGGTCAGATAACGCACCTTACGGGCCTTAACACCCGCGTTATCTGACCAAAAACTCGGAGGTGAGGGCCGAGGCTGCGGCTCAGCCCCCGTGCAGGCGGCCCGCATCCAACCGCAGTATCCGGTGGGCCAGGGAGCGAGCATAGGCCACGTCATGCGTCACCAGCACGACGGCGGCGCCCTCCGCTGCCGCGTGCCGCACCGCTGTGTCCAGCATGGCCACGCCATGCCGGTCGAGGGCCACGGTCGGTTCATCCAAGGCCATGACGCGCGGCCGCCTGGCCAAGACCGTGGCCAGTGCCAACAGCCGTTGCCGGGAGGCCGGCAGTTCGGCGGGGTGCTGTCCTGCTGCTTCCGCCAGACCCACCGCGTCCAAGGCACGCCGAACCGAGGCCGTGGCCGCCGGGCCGCCCGTCAGCCCAAAGCCGACTTCCCGTTCCGCTGTCCGCTCGAACAACTGGTCACGGGGGTTTTGGAACAGCAGGCCGACGTCCGCGGCCACCCTGCCCGGGAGCAGCCCGGCAATGTCCTGCCCGTTGATCCGGACGCTGCCGGCCAGCGGCTGAAGCAGGCCGTTCAGGTGACGCAGCAGCGTTGATTTACCGGCTCCATTCGGCCCGGTGACAGCAATGATCTCGCCGGGATGAACTGCAAGGCTGACGTCGTCCAGGACACGGGATTTGGGAGTGCGGGCAACTGCCCCACGGGACCACTTCCGTCGAGGCGGCCCTTCATAAGCGAAGCTCACGTCGCGAAGCTCCAGCGCGGGAACCGCTGCCGGCACGGCACCGGCGCCTGCTTGCTTGGCGGCTGGTTGCCCGCCAGGTTGATCCGCCCTGGCTGAAAGTCGCGTCCGCGGGCTGTCCCCGGCGGCGCACGCCGCCACAACGCCGGCGGCAGCGAGTTCCGGGGATGTGGCCAGTTGAGCCGGGGTGCCCTCAACGACTGACCCGCCGTTTTCCAGCAGGATGCAGTGGTCGGCGTCGGGCAGCAGGGCGTCGACCGCCTGGCTCAAAACCACGACGGCGGTGCCGCCTGCCACGAGGCCCCGCACCAGGGCCGTCAGGGCCGCTGAGCCGCCGCTGTCCAATGAGGCGAAAGGTTCATCGAGAACCAGTACGTCCGGACCCGTGATGATGGCGCAGCCGATGGCCAGGCGCCGCAGCTCGCCTCCTGAGATCCTGGCTGGATCACGGTCCAGCAGATGCTCCAGCCCGGTCAGGGACGCAACCCGCCGAACGGCTTCATGCATCTCCGGCCGGCCCGTGCCCAGGTTTTCGAGACCAAAGGCCAGCTCCTCGGCCACCGTAGCGCGGACCGTGGACAACGCCGCGGCCGCGTCCTGCGGGACAAAGCCAATACGTGAGCACCAGCCCGCCGGGTCGATCTGCGGGTCCTCCGGCGCTCCCCTGAACTCCAGCCGGGTGCCGGCAAGTTCCAGAAATCCTTCAAAGACGCCGCCGCTGCCAGGGCGGAGCCAGCCGGCAAGAAGCCGTCCCGCGGTTGATTTGCCGCTGCCCGAGCCGCCCAGGATTGCCGTCAGGGTTCCGGGACCCAGGGACAGGTTGATGCCGCCCAGCACCGGGGCTGCGTCACCGTGGAAGGTAAAGCGTCTTATGTGTGCGGCCAGCACCGGAATCGACGCGTCGCGCATGGCTACACGCCCGCCGTCGGGAACCACAACCGGGCGGCGATTGCCGCCACGGCGGCGACAAGCAGCACCACCCGGGCAATACGTTGGAAGGGCGGGTCCAGAACCTCGCGGTAACTCGTACGGGGGCCTTGGCCACTGAAGCCGCGTGCTTCCAGTGCCTGGGCACGTGTCGCCGCCTCCTCCACCAGTGACAGGACCAGCGGGACAGCCTGCAGGCGGAAGGCGAACACCCGGTGAGTCCACCCCCGGCGGACCACCAGGCCCCGGGATTCCTGCGCCTGCCGGATCCGCCGCACCCGCGCGCTGATGGCCGGCAACAGGGTGAGGGTGGAGGCCAGGACGTAGCCGAACCGGCCCGTGACTCCGCGGGACGAAAGCGCCGCCACCAGGTCGGGCACGCTGACACTGAACGAGAACAGCAACAGGGCAAGCACTGCGGCGGAAAGCTGCGCCACGCGCTCGACGGCGAAGTGCAGCCCTTCGGAGGTCACCCGCGCGGGTCCCCACTCGGCCAGGACGGTCACGCCCTCAGGGAAGAAGAGGCCGTGGAGCACCAGCAGGGACAACCCCAACGGAACCAGGACGGCGGCCGCCGCGGGCAGCATCCGGTCGGCCTTTCCGCCCGCGAACGCGAGCCCAACGGCAGCGGCACACACGGCGAGGGACAACGGCAGATAGGCTGCCGCCGTCGTGATGACCGCAGTGCTGCCGGCAGCCGCCAGCGACGTCAGGGGGTGGAGGCGCATCAGGGGTGGGTCAGGAACACTGGCCGCTGGCCTTGCCGGCCTGCGCGTCTGATGCTGGCAGCACATCCTGTCCGGCCAGCACGCGGTGCCGGCGGACAAAGGGGAACTGCAGCCTGGTGCGGCGCGGCAGCGCATAGACCAGGAGGGCCACGAGGGTGAAGACAATTGCCTTGTCCATCGGGTCCGAGATCAGGGCCTGCTTGGTGATGGCGCCCAGCAGGCTGTCCCCCATGGCGCGGAAGGCGCTGACGATGGCGCCTGTCGCCAGGCCCGACGTGCCGCCGAAGACGAAGGCCGCAACGGGTGCGGAGACCACGCCGGCGATGATGCCGGTCAGGAATCCAGCCACGGGAACCAGATAGAAACGACGAAAAAGGCCGTAGCGTGCGGCGAGTCCGGCCAGGCAGCCGATCAGGGCAGCGCCGGCGGCGAAGGGCAGGACGGTGGGGTTGAAGAAGGACCAGACGACGCTGCTCAGGGCCCCGGTGGCAGCGCCGGCGGCCGGGCCGGCGAGGACAGCAATCAGCACGGTGCCGATGGCGTCAAGGTAGAAGGGCACCAGGGTACTGCCCACGAACTGGCCCAGGACGATGTTCAGCACCAGGGCCACCGGAATCAGCACGAGGGTGGAGACGGGCAACGTGGGAAGCACCGCAACGATCAGCAGGGCAGCGCCCGCCAGGAACCCGGAGAGGGTGATCAAGGCCGCGGCGCTGCCCGGGCCGCCGGTGATGTCGGCAGGCTGGTTGAGGACAAGGTAGATGTACGTCCCGGCAATGGCCAGGGCTCCGAGGATTTCCAGGAGGCGACGCTTCCGGGCTGTGGCCGGTGTGTGCGGCGGCAGGGTGAGGGAGGGCGATGACATGGCGTTCCTTTGGGATGAAGGCTCTGCCACCCGGAAGGCCCGGGCGGGGCGGAATACCACCTATGTCACCTCGGCAGCGGCCGGGGGCGTCTGCGCCGGCCCGGGTCCGGCATCAGTCTACCGGGAAGCAACCGGGCACGCGATGGCTAGTAGACTCCCTGACACTGCCGTCCTGACGTTCCGAAAGGCCGAACCATGCCGCACTACGATCTCGCCATCATCGGTTCCGGATCGGGAAACTCGCTGATCACCCCGTTCTGGGATGGTAAGCGGGTGGCCCTCTTCGACGGCGGCGTCTTTGGCGGCACGTGTGTGAACGTCGGGTGCATTCCGACGAAAATGTTCGTCTACCCGTCCTCCCTGGCCGCCGTTCCCACTGAAGCGGCGCGTCTCGGCGTGGAACTGACGCTGGACAAGGTGCGCTGGAATGCCATCCGGGACCGCATCTTCAGCCGCATCGACGCCATCTCCGAGGACGGCCGGCGCTACCGCGCCGAGGAATTGGACAACGTGGACCTGTACCAGGAGTTCGTGCGCTTCACCGGGCCCCGGTCGCTGCGGACGGACTCCGGTATCGATATCACGGCCGACCAGGTGGTGGTGGCCGCGGGATCCCGTGCGGTGGTGCCGGACATCCCCGGCCTGGACCTCCCCCAGGTGCATACCTCGGACACCGTGATGCGCATCGACGGACCGCCCCAACACGTTGTGGTGGTTGGCGGCGGCTACATCGCCGCGGAGTTCGCCGCAATCTTCCACGGTTTCGGGGCGGAGGTGGTCCAGGTGAACCGGTCCGGGCGTCTCCTCCGCGGCAATGACGGCGAAATTGCCCGGCGGTTCGCCGAGGCTGCCGGCCGCCGCTGGAAGCTGGAGCTCGGCTTCTCGCTTCAAAAGGTGGAGGACAACGGAGACGGCCGGGTCACCGCGGTGTTCGACGACGGCGACGGAAAGCAGTTGCGCATCGAGACGGATATCGTGCTGATGGCCACGGGACGCGTTCCCAACACGGACCGGCTGGAGGTGGACGCGGCAGGCTTCGACCTGACCTCTGACAGGACTTTGTCCGTGGACGCTCAGCTGCGGATTCTGTCCAACGGCGAACCGCTGGCGGGCGTCTATGCCCTGGGCGACATCGCCAACCGGTATCAGCTCAAGCACGTGGCCAACCGGGAAGCGCGTGTGGTGGCCCACAACCTCGAACACCCGGAGCGGCTGCGGAGCATCGACTACACGGGTGTTCCGTTCGCCGTGTTCAGTAATCCGCAGGTGGCCGCCGTCGGGCTAACGGAGGAAGAAGCCCGGGCAGAAGCCGACGACGAAACAGACATTGTGGTGGCTGTCCAGGAGTACGGCAGCACGGCCTACGGCTGGGCCATGGAGGACTCTGAGGGAATCGTCAAACTGATCGCGGAGAAAGCCACCGGCCGGCTGCTGGGGGCCCACATCCTCGGCCACGAGGCCTCCATGCTGATCCAGCCGCTGGTCCAGGCGATCGCCGCGTCCACCCCGGTGTCCACCCTCGCCCGGGGGCCCTACTGGATTCACCCGGCGCTGACAGAAGTGGTGGAAAACGCCTTGCTGGCGCTGGACGTGGACCTACCCGACAACGCTCCGCTGTAGGCGGGCCGCCGGGAGGGAGAAGGGTCAGCGCAGCCGTGCGGCGAGGCCGCCGACGGACCGAATCAATTCCCCGAACGCCTGCTCCGGGTTATTGTCCGCCACGATCCGGGCATTGGGCGGGTGCTTCCACAGGTTCCGGTAATCGGCCACGGTGGTCCCCATCAGCAACGCCGATTCAACCTCGACGTCCACGGTGGCCAGGCGGGTTGCGTAATCGAGAGTCCCGGCTGCTACACCGGCCGCGAAGTAGTCGTGCACGTGCGCCACGTAGCCCTGCCCGTAGAGCCGGTGGAACTCAAAGTAGAAGCGGAGGGCGTCGGACAGGTGCCGGACCAGCGGGCTGTCCGCCGTGCTCCTGAGGCCTTCAGGCTGTTTCGGCAGGACCAACTCCCGCTCCGAGCAGCCGGCCACCTCCGCGAGCCGCAACACATGCTCGGGCCGCAGCTCGATACGCTCGGTGGTATCCAGGGAACAGACAATGGGCAGCCGGTTCACCGGCAGGCCGCGATAGGCCGCGTAGACTTCCTTGGCCGCCTGCGGATCAACGTGCGTGTTCCATTCGGCGGTGGGAGTCGTGTTCCCCTGGTGGTAGAAGCTGCCGCCCATGATCACCACCTTGCGCAACAGTTCGGGCAGCCGGGGTTCACGCCGGATAGCCAGCGCGAAGTTCGTCAGCGGCGCCGTAATCAGGGCAGTCAGCTCCCCCGGGCTGGCCCGGGCCGCCTCCACCCACAGGTCGGCGGCGTGCCGGGGCGATACCGTCCCGGATGGCGGTGGCAGGACGGCGTGGCCAAGGCCCTGCGGGCCATGGGTTTCCGGGGTGGTCACCAGCGGGATGGCGAGCGGACCTTCCGCGCCGACCGCCACCTCCACCCCTTCGCGTCCGCACAGCTCCAGCATGGCGAGGGTGTTCCGGGCCACCTGGTGGGCGTCCACATTCCCCGGCGACGCCGTGACGGCCACAAACTCCACGTCGGGCAGCGAGGCCAGGTAGGCCAGCGCCAGGGCGTCGTCGATCCCGGTGTCAACGTCCAGCAGGAGCCTGGTCATCGGCGGTCTTCCTAGAAGAGTGCGACTTTGGGGACTTTGGGGAAGATCGCGTCCAGTTCGTCCAGCTCGGCCGGCGTGGGCACCCAGGCCACGGCCCCGGCGTTTTGGCGGATCTGTTCGGGCTTTGTGGCCCCGGCGATCACGCTTCCGACGGACGGCTGCGCCGCCAGCCAGGAGAAGGCCACCTGGATCTCGGTCAGGTCCCGTTCTGCAGCGAACGCGCTGAACCGCTGCAGCTGGTCCCAGTCGGCGTCGTGCACCATGTGGGTTCGCGTGTGGCTGAGCCGGGAACCTGCCGGCGCCGTGTCCGGCGAGTACTTTCCGGTGAGGAGCCCGTTGGCCAGCGGGAAGTACGGCAGGACACCCAGTCCGTAGGCTTCGGCGGCCGGAGTGACCTCCAGCTCGGCACGCCGGTCCAGGAGGTTGTAGTGGTTCTGGGTGGAGATGAACCGGGTCCCGCCGGCGGTGCGGGCCACGAATTCCGCCTCGGCGATCTGCCAGCCAGCACGGTTTGAATGCCCGATGTAGCGGACTTTGCCACTGGTGACGAGGTCATCAAGGGCGGACAGGGTTTCCTCGATGGGGGTCAGCGGGTCCGGCGTGTGGAACTGGTAGAGGTCGATCCAGTCGGTGTCCAGCCGGCGCAGCGACGCTTCCGCCGCGCGCACGATGTAGCGGCGCGAGCCCCTGGCACCAAAGTCGGGGCCGTTGGCGCCGCGCATGTCCATCCCGAACTTGGTGGCCACAACCGCGTCGTCACGCCGGCCGGCGAGTGCCTTGCCCAGCATGGTTTCGCTGAGGCCGGGTTCCTTGCCGTAGTTGTCCGCGACGTCAAAGAACGTCACGCCTGCGTCCAGTGCGGCATGCACGACGGCGTCGGTTCCCGCCTGCGTCTCGGTCACTGTGTTGGCGCGGCCAAGGTTGTTGCAGCCGAGCCCCACCACGGAGACGGACAGCCCGGACTTTCCCAGGCGACGGTGTTCAGTCATGGAATTCCCCCTAGACGCTGAAGCTGTTGGCGGGCTTCGCCGAATGCTTGAGCTTGAAGTTGGCCGGTTCGGTAAAAGGTGCGGCGCCGATGCTGAGCTTGGTGAAGTCCAGGTCCTCACCGCGGCTGCAGATCTTGATGGCGTTCACGGCTTTGTTCACTTCCGGGCAGAGGCAGAAGATGTTCAGCTTGTAGTCGCTGAACTCAGTGCGTTCAACAGTTCCCAGCCCGCGCCAGGCCAGGTGGCTGATGAGCGCGTCCTTGGCTTTTTCCTCAAGGTAGCGGTCCCGGTCGGTGCCTTCCCTCGTCTTGAGCGCGAACTGGGCAACGACCCAGAACTGCTCTTCCTCGGGGATTTCGGCGTAGCCGTCCTCCGCGCACTGGACCGCGAAGGCATCCATCAGGCCTTCTGCGGCAGCGGCGTCCGCGACGTCTGTTGCTTCGGTTTTGCTCTGGTGGCCCACCACGCCGTAGTTCATCACAAACTGGCTGTAGTCCTCGTCGAACCAGCCTTCGCGGAAGTGCAGCACTCCCTCGTCGTCCCGTTTGTAGACCCTGATGATGCCGGTCATGACCGTCCCTTCGTGAACCATTCAACGTCTGAGCCGTCGAACGGTGCCTGCTGTGCCTTGACGGCCTGATAAAGCTCTGCTGCGGCAACCTGGATGTCCTGCACCAGGCGGTCCGGATAGTTCATGGCGACTGCGTGCTCGGCAAACTCGTCCTGGTCGTCGATGAAGACGCCGCGCCCGTCCATTCGGATCACGTCCAGATCCATGTCGATCACATGGAACTCTGTGACCGCCGGCCGGATCTCTGTCCATTCGTGGGCCACTGCCAGGTCAACGTACACCCGGACCCCGTTGGGATGCGCGGAATCATAGAAGGTGGCAACCCAGTCCCCGGACCGCGGCACCAGCAGCACCGCATCGGACCGGGTGTAGAACGCAGCGCCGGGCCGCGAACAGAACTCGTTGGTTCCCTGGAAGATCCACCAGCCGTGCCGGTCCTCCCCCAGGTAGCGTCCCGGAACCACCCAGTGGGCTTTGCCGTTCCATTTCCTGTTCCGCGCCACCACCAGCTGGCCTGGCTGGAGGACTGCGGGAATCCTCGTGCTGCTGGTATGCGTGGCCGGCCCGTATTCCCCTGCGGCACCGGGATACTTCAGGGCATCTTCTTCCCTCACAGAATCGGGAGGCTGCCGGTGGTGGGGTGCTCCTGGCCAGGCAGGGGACGCGCAAACGGAACCTTCGTCCCTAAAACCTGCGCGACGACGTCGTGCGTTATCTGCTGTGCCGTCAGCCCTACCCGCTCCATGACCTGGCTCCTGGTGCCGTGGTCCAGGAACTCTGCGGGAAGGCCCACCTCGTTCAAGGCGGTGTCAACCCCTGCGGCGCGCATCTCCTGCCGGATCCGTGATCCCACACCGCCGGCCCTGACGCCGTCCTCGATGCAGATGACCAGCCGGTGGTGGGAGGCCAGCGCGATGATGGAGCGGCGCACGGGCAGCACCCAGCGCGGGTCCACCACGGTGGTGCTGATGCCCTGCGCGCCGAGCCGGTTCGAGACGTCCAGCGCAAGTTCGGACATGGCGCCGACGCTGACAATCAGGACATCGTTTTCGGTGGAGCCTGCGGGGCGGCGGGCCAGCACGTCCACACCGTCGCTGAGCCGTTCGATCG
This sequence comes from Pseudarthrobacter sp. TAF60_1, assembly GCF_052113505.1. Classification (NCBI taxonomy): domain Bacteria; kingdom Bacillati; phylum Actinomycetota; class Actinomycetes; order Micrococcales; family Micrococcaceae; genus Pseudarthrobacter; species Pseudarthrobacter sp. TAF60_1. The sequence continues at coordinate 153,247 of NZ_JBFRDI010000004.1, read as the reverse complement.
CTTCCACCTCGGCGCCGACCGTGCCTTTGGAGAAGCGGACCACGGTGGGGGCATCGCCGACGGCCACGGCTTCGCGGAGCTCTTCGCGCAGCCTGCTGGCATCGCGCGGCGCGGCAAGGTGCAGCCCGGGCACAATCTGGACCATGGCCATGTCCCACATGCCATGGTGGCTGGCTCCGTCCGGACCGGTCACCCCGGCGCGGTCCAGCACGATGGTGACGCCGGCTTTGTGCAGGGCAACGTCCATCAGGAGCTGGTCGAACGCACGGTTGAGGAAGGTGGCGTAGACAGCCACTACCGGATGGAGGCCGCCGAAGGCCATGCCGGCTGCCGAGGTCAGTGCGTGCTGCTCGGCAATGCCGACGTCAATCACGCGGTCGGGATGCTTGGCGGCGAACTTGTGCAGGCCCACGGGGATCAGCATGGCGCCGGTGATGCCGACGATGTCGGGGCGCTCATCGGAGATGGCGGCGATCTCGTCGGCGAAAACAGAGGTCCAGGACTGTGCCCCTGAAGTGCCCGTGGGTTCGCCGGTTTCGGGGTCGATGATCCCCACCGCGTGGAACTGGTCCGCTTCATGAGCCCGGGCGGGAGCGTAGCCATGACCCTTTTCGGTCATGGCGTGGACAATCACCGGCCCGGCATAGTTCCGGGCCGTGGACAGGGCATGCTCCATGGCCTGGAGATTGTGGCCGTCAACCGGGCCGATGTACTTCATGCCGAGGTCCTCGAACATCCCCTGCGGCGCCCACCAGTCCTTGAGGCCCTTCTTCATGGCGTGCAGGCTCTTGTAGGTGAACTGGCCCACCGGGCCGCCGTTCTGGAGTTTCTTCTTCCACCAGTCCAGGGTGCCCTCATAGGCCGGGGCGGCGCGGAAGGAGTCAATGGTGGGACGCAGCGAAGCGAGGTAGTCAGCGAAGCCGCCAACGGTGGGCGCGTAGGAGCGGCCGTTGTCGTTAACGACAATGACGACGCGGCGCCGTTTGTCCGCTGCGATGTTGTTGATGGCTTCCCAGGCCATTCCCCCGGTCAGGGCGCCATCACCAACGATCGCGACGACGTAGCGGTCGCCTTCTCCGGTGAGCTGCCGGGCGCGGGAAATGCCGTCCGCCCAGGAGAGGGACGAGGACGCGTGCGAACTCTCCACGATGTCGTGCTCGGACTCTGCACGTGACGGGTAGCCGGACATGCCGCCCTGCTGGCGCAGGGTGCTGAAATCCTGGCGGCCGGTCAGAAGCTTGTGCACATAGGACTGGTGCCCCGTGTCGAACACGATGCTGTCCCGGGGCGAATCGAAGATGCGGTGTACGGCAAGCGTCAGTTCCACAACACCGAGGTTGGGGCCCAGGTGTCCACCCGTCTGGGAAACATTGGTTATGAGGAAGCTCCTGACCTCATCAGCCAGTTCTTCGAGCTGCCCCTGGGACAACCCATGCAGGTCCTGCGGATTCCGGATGGTGTCCAAGATTCCCAAATGACCCCTCCTTCGGGTGATAGACGTGCCTGTTAACTCTAACGCCTTGGGTGAAATGCAAAGCCGAAGCCCCGGCTGGTCGGTGACCGGCCGGGGCTTCGGGAGGGTGCTGCGTTGTTCAGATACCTGCTAGTTAGCGGAGATCTGGCGCAGGACGTACTGCAGGATACCGCCATTGCGGTAGTAGTCCGCTTCGCCTGGCGTATCGATGCGGAGTACTGCATCGAAGGACTTGGCGGTGCCGTCTTCTGCGGTGGCAGTGACTTTCAGGGTCTTGGGCGTGGTGCCTTCGTTCAGGGCGGTGACGCCCTCAACCGAGAAGCTTTCCGTGCCGGTCAGGCCCAGGGTAGCCGCAGACTCGCCGGCCGGGAACTGCAGTGGCAAGACGCCCATGCCGATCAGGTTGGAACGGTGGATGCGCTCGTAGCTTTCGGCGATGACGGCCTTGACGCCCAGGAGCGCCGTGCCCTTCGCAGCCCAGTCACGCGATGATCCGGAACCGTATTCCTTACCGGCCAGGACCACCAGCGGGGTGCCGGCTGCCTGGTAGTTCTGCGCGGCGTCGTAGACGTATGCCTGCGGACCGTCAGCCTGGGTGAAGTCCCGGGTGAAGCCACCCTCGACGCCGTCCAGGAGCTGGTTCTTGATGCGGATGTTCGCGAAGGTGCCGCGGATCATGACTTCGTGGTTGCCACGGCGTGAGCCGTACGAGTTGAAGTCCTTGCGCTCCACACCGTTGGCCAGCAGGTACTGGCCGGCGGGGGTGTCCGACTTGAAGGAACCGGCCGGGGAGATGTGGTCGGTGGTGACCGAATCGCCCAGCTTCAGCAGCACGCGTGCGCCGGTAATGTCCTGGACGGGCTCCGGCTGCGCCTTCATGCCCTCGAAGTACGGGGGCTTCCGGACGTACGTGGATTTCGGGTCCCAGGCGAACGTGTCACCGGCGGGCGTGTCGAGCGCCTTCCAGCGTGCGTCGCCGTCGAAAACACCCTCGTAGCCGCGGGCGAACATGTCCTTGTCGATCGAGGAATCGATGACCTGCTGGACCTCAACCGGGTTCGGCCAGATGTCCTTCAGGAAGACATCGTTGCCGGCTTCGTCCTTGCCCAGCGAATCGGCCTCGAAGTCGAAGTCCATGGTGCCGGCCAGGGCGTAAGCGATGACCAGCGGCGGGGAGGCCAGGTAGTTCATCTTCACGTCCGGGTTGATCCGGCCTTCGAAGTTGCGGTTACCGGAGAGCACTGCGGTGACGGAAAGGTCGTTGGCCTGGATGGCCTCGGAGATCTCAGCGTCCAGCGGGCCGGAGTTGCCGATGCAGGTGGCGCAGCCGTAGCCGACGATGTAGAAGCCGAGCTTCTCCAGGTAGGGGGTCAGGCCGGACTTTTCGTAGTAGTCGGTGACTACTTTCGAACCCGGGGCGACGGAGGTCTTGACCCACGGCTTGGAGGTCAGGCCCTTGTCTACGGCGTTGCGGGCCAGCAGGGCGGCGGCCAGCATCACCGACGGGTTGGACGTGTTCGTGCAGGACGTGATCGAGGCGATGGACACCGCTCCGTGGTCCAGTTCGAACTCGCGGCCGTCTTCGGTCTTGACGTGGACGGCGTTCGAAACCCGGCCCGCTGCACCGTGTGCAGCGGAGTAGATGGGCGGAATGCGGTCGGTGTCCGTCACGTGCGAGTCGGGCTGCGTGAACGACGGCGCATCGGAGGCCGGGAAGGACTCCTCCAGCGATTCATCCACCGTGCCGGCGTCGGCCTGGTGCGAGACGTAGTTCAGCAGGTCGTGGCGGAACTCGTCCTTGGCCTCGGTGAGCACGATGCGGTCCTGGGGACGCTTCGGGCCGGAGATGGAGGGAACAACCGTGGACAGGTCCAGTTCGAGGTACTCGGAGAACTTGATTTCCTTGGAAGGATCGTGCCAGAGACCCTGTTCCTTCGCGTAGGCCTCCACGAGGGCGACGTTTTCCTCGGAGCGGCCGGTGAGGCGCAGGTACTCCAGTGTGACGTCGTCGATCGGGAACATTGCGGCCGTGGAACCGAATTCCGGGCTCATGTTGCCGATGGTGGCGCGGTTGGCCAGCGGCACAGCCGCGACACCTTCGCCGTAGAATTCCACGAACTTGCCCACTACACCGTGCTTGCGGAGCTGTTCGGTGATGGTCAGCACCACGTCCGTGGCGGTGGCGCCGGCCGGGATGGACCCGGTCAGCTTGAAGCCCACAACGCGCGGGATGAGCATCGAGACGGGCTGTCCCAGCATGGCCGCTTCGGCTTCGATGCCGCCAACGCCCCAGCCCAGGACACCCAGTCCGTTGACCATGGTGGTGTGTGAATCGGTGCCCACGCAGGTGTCGGGGTAGGCCCGGACGACGCCGTCGACTTCACGGGTCATGACCGTGCGTGCCAGGTACTCGATGTTGACCTGGTGCACGATGCCCGTTCCCGGGGGCACAACCTTGAAGTCATCGAACGCCGTCTGGCCCCAGCGAAGGAACTGGTACCGCTCGCCGTTGCGCTGGTATTCGATCTCCATGTTGCGCTCCAGCGCGCCGGAGTTTCCGAATACGTCGATCTGCACGGAGTGGTCGATGACCATTTCCGCAGGAGCCAAGGGGTTGACCCGCTTGGGGTCACCGCCAAGTTCCTTGACCGCTTCACGCATGGTCGCCAGGTCCACCACGCAGGGGACGCCGGTGAAGTCCTGCATGATCACGCGGGCAGGCGTGAACTGGATTTCTGTATCGGGCTGGGCATTGGGATCCCAGCCGGCCAAGGCACGCACGTGATCGGCAGTGATGTTCGCGCCGTCCTCGGTCCTCAACAGGTTTTCAAGCAATACCTTGAGGCTGAACGGAAGGTTTTCTGCACCTTCAACGGAGTTCAACCGGAAAATTTCGTATTCGGTTCCGGCTACATTCAGTTTGCCTTTTGAACCGAAGCTGTCCACTGTGCTCATCGCAGGACTCCTCTCGCAACAGTTTCATCTTTGTCGCGCGGTAGACCGCTTGCTAGTTAGGCAGGCCTAATTAGTGCTGGCCACAAAGTTGCAGGAGGTCAGCCGTGAATACTCAACCGTGTATACGGTGCGCGACGTGGGATTACTACCGCCATCCTAGTGGCATCACGGGCCCGGCGTCAGCAACGCGACGGTCTCCAGATGGTGCGTGTGCGGATACAGGTCAAACGCACGCAATCCGGCCAGTGACCACCCCGCCTGCTGGAAGTAGCCCACATCCCGGGCAAACGATGCCGGATCACACGAAACATAAGCAACCGCGCGGGGCCCGGCGGCAACCAACTGGCTAACCACGGCCTTGCCTGCTCCCGCACGGGGCGGATCCAGCACCAGGGCATCAAAATTCCGCGGTTTCTGGCGGAGGACCCGCTCCACGCGGCCCTGCACAATTTCCACCTGCGGGGCTCCGTGAAGGTTCTTGCGGGCGTCCCGGCTGGTTCCCGGAGCGCCTTCCACCGAGAGGACGGCGCCTGTCTCGCCGACGGCGTCGGCCAGCGGCGCCGTGAACAGCCCGGCTCCGGCGTAGAGGTCCGCCACCACCGATCCCGGCCCGAGGAAGCCGCCGCTATGGAGGAAATCTGTGACAGCGCCCACAAGCGTCCCGGGCGCGTCGCGGTGGATCTGCCAGAAACCCGCCCCAGTCACCCGGTACTCGTGGCCGGCCGCGGATTCCTGGACCCAGGTCCGGCCCCGCAGTTGCCGAACTTCTTCGGTGAGGGGATCGAACGAGGCCACGGAAACGTCGTCCGGAAGCTGGGCCGCCACAGCGTTGAGCCGTTTCGGGCTGGTTCCGGGTGCGGGGGCGAGCAGCACCAGGGGGCGGGAGCCGTTTGACGGCGCCGCTACCTCCACGCGCTCGATGCCCTGGTAATCGAGGTCCCACAGCCGCAACCGGTTGATGCCCTCGGAAGCCAGGGGCATCTCCCTGACGGGGATGATGTAGTCCGAACGGTGCGCATGCATGCCCAGCTTTCCGCCGGCGGTAACCGAGAAACTGGCGCGGGTCCGCCACCCCAGCCCGGTGCCGGCGTCGTACATTGCATCCACCGCGGACCCGGCCTCGGGGGCGCTCCCCGCCACTGCCTCCACCAGGTTTTCCATATCCTGGCCGTGGCCCCCGGGCACGCGTTCGACGCCGGCGAGGCGCCTGAGCTGTTCGGCGAGTACCGCCGACTTCAGTCCGCGCTGGCGGGGCAGGGAGATATGACCGAATTCGGCTCCTCCTACCGGGGGGTGCCCATGCTGCCAGGAACGGAGCGAGTCCGCCGCACGCCAGAAGTGATCTGCGCGGTCCGGAGATGCCTCCAAAACTTCCACCACGTCGGCGCGCCAGAATTTGGCTGACTCCCCCGCGTCGGTCAGCCGGGCACGGACTTTTTCGCCGGGAATCCCATGCCGGACAAAGATCACCCTGCCTTCGTGGCGTGCCACGCAGTGGCCGCCGTGAGCCACCGGGCCCACATCGAGCACCAGCTCGACGGCGGCTTCCTGGGCGGGAGTGGTGGTGGAAGGACTGTGGGGCTGGGGGGTCATTGAATATCCTGCAGGTTCTTTGCTTCTTCGGACGATTTGAGCTGCCACGGGACACTGGCCACCATGACGCCGGATTCGAAGTGCAGCCGGGTCTTGATACGCAGTGCCGTCTGGTTGTGGACCAGCTGCTCCCACCACTTACCCACCACATACTCGGGGATGTACACCACCACGAGGTCGCGGGGCGAGTCGCGGCGCATGTTCTTGACATATTCCATGATGGGGGTGATGGTCTCGCGGTAGGGGCTGGCCAGGACTGTGAGCGGCACGGGGATATCCAGCTTTTCCCAATCGGCTACCGTGTGAGCTGTTTCCTCGGCGTTAATATCCACGGTGATGGCATCCAGCCGCGAAGGCCGCGACGCCCGCGCGTATGCCAGGGCACGCAGCACAGGTTTGCGCACATGCGAGACCAGCAGCACGGCGTGGACCCGGGAAGGCAGGGCGCGCGGGGAGGAGTCCTCGTCCACGGCCAACTCCTTGGCCACGTTGTCATAGTGCGCCCGGATGCTCCACATGATGAGGAACAGAAAGAACATGGCCAGCAAGGCGATCCAGGCGCCCTGTTCAAACTTGGTGATCAGCACGATCACCAGCACCAGGCCGGTCATGCCGAAGCCGATGGTGTTGATGGTGCGGGACTTCATCATCCGGCGCCGGACTGCTTTGTCCTTGGCGAGCTTGAGGTGCCTCCCCCAGTGCCGGATCATGCCCAGCTGGCTCAGCGTGAAGGAGATAAATACACCGACAATGTAGAGCTGGATCAGTTTGGTGACATCGGCATTGAAGGAAATGATCAGGACCAGTGCGCCCGCAGCCAGGGCCAGGACACCGTTGCTGAATGCGAGGCGGTCTCCCCTGGTCCGCAGCTGGCGGGGAAGGTAGCCGTCCTGGGCGAGGATGGAGCCGAGTACGGGGAAACCGTTGAAGGCGGTGTTGGAGGCAAAGACCAGGATCACGCCAGTCGCCGCCACCACGATGTAGAACGGGATGGACCCGGGGCCGAAGATGGTCTGCGCGATCTGGCTGATGGCCGGGCTCTGGATATAGCCTTCGGGCAGCGGCAGGCCGTTAAGGAGGAATTCGGTGGCCGGGTCAAGCACGATGTGGACCTTGGTGGCGTTGGCCAGGTAAATGATGCCCGCCAGCATGGCGGCGCCGATTGAACCGAGCAGCAGCAGGGTGGTGGCCGCGTTCTTGCTCTTGGGCACTTTAAAGTTGGGGACGCCGTTGCTGATGGCTTCGACACCGGTCAGGGCTGCGGCGCCGGACGAGAAGGCCCGCAGGAGCAGGAAAGCGCCGGCCAGGCCCACCAGCCCTTCGTCGAAGCCGGGCGCCGGAATAATTTCGAAGGCCGCCGAGGGCGCCTGGCCCAACTGGCCAGTGGCGGCCTGAAAGACGCCCACTGCCGTCATGCCGAGGATCGAGGCCATGAAGATGTATGTGGGCACGGCGAAGACGCTGCCGGCCTCCTTGATTCCGCGGAGGTTGACGAGCGCGAGGATCACGACGCCGATGGTGGCTATGACCGCTTGTTCCCCATGCAGTGAGGGCACAGCGGTGATGAGGTAGGCGGCCGCGGAGGACATCGAAACCGCCACTGTCAGGACGTAGTCCACCAGAAGCGCGGACGCCACCGTCAGCCCGGCGTACTTGCCGAGGTTTTCGTTGGCGATCTCGTAGTCTCCACCACCGGATGGATATGCATGCACGTTCTGGCGGTACGACGCCACCACTGTCAGGAGCACCACCATGACCGCCAGGCCCACCCACGGCGAAATGGCAACGGCACTCACGCCGGCCAGTGCCAGGGTCAGCAGGATCTCATCCGGCGCGTAGGCCACCGACGACAACGCATCGGAGGCGAACACCGGAAGTGCTATCCGTTTGGGCAGCAAGGTGTGGGCCAGCCTGTCATTCCTGAAGGGCCTGCCCACCAGCACCCGTTTGACGGCATTCAATATTGTCAGCACTCCACAAAGCTAGTCGTATTCGCGGCGCATGTCATGACGGCGTCGGAGCGGCTGCAGAACGCGGGCTGCCGGTAGAGTTCTTGCAGCAGCAACAGCCGACGGAAGGTAAGGAAACACGGTGGCGCATTTCGTGATCATGGGATGTGGCCGGGTGGGGGCTACCCTGGCGCACACACTGGAGGACGCAGGCCATTCCGTCGCCATCATCGACCAGGACGACCGGGCGTTCCGCCGGCTCCGGCCTGGCTTCACCGGGCGCAAAGTTACCGGGGTGGGGTTCGACCGGGACACGCTTCAACAGGCCGGAGTCGCCGAGGCCTATGCCTTCGCGGCCGTGTCCAGCGGGGACAACTCCAACATCCTGGCAACGCGGGTGGCGCGCGAGACTTTCCACGTTCCCCATGTGGTGGCCAGGATCTACGACCCCGGCCGGGCGGAAATCTACCAACGGCTCGGCATCCCCACCGTTGCCGCCGTGCGCTGGAGCGCTGACCAGGTGCTGCGCCGCATCCTCCCCGAGCAGCACATCGCCGGAGACTTCCGCGAGCCTTCCGGCCGGCTGGTACTCACCGAAGTGGATCTCGACGCCGGCTGGATCGGCCACCGGATCACCGCGGTCGAAAAAGCCGCCAACATCCGGGTGGCCTACCTCACCAGGTTCGGCGAAGGCATGCTGCCCGAGTCCGGCACCCTCTACCAAGACGGCGACACCGTGCATGCCATGCTGCCGGTGGACCGCAGTTCCCAGGTCGCCCAGATCCTGGCCAAAGCACCTGTCAAGGAGTTGTAGTGAAAGTTGTCATCGTCGGTGCCGGCAGTGTCGGGTCATCGATCGCCAGGGAACTTCTGGCGCACAAACACGACATCCTGCTCATCGACCTCAAACCGGAGGTCATCGGCCGCAGCGGCCTGCGCGGCGCGCACTGGCTGGTGGGCGACGCCTGCGAGCTCAGCACCCTGCAGGGGGCAAAAGTGGAGGACGCCGACGTCGTGGTCTCCGCAACCGGGGACGACAAGGTCAACCTGGTGGTCTCACTCCTGGCAAAGACCGAATTTGGCGTGGGCCGCACGGTGGGCCGGGTCAACAACCCCAAGAACGACTGGATGTTCAACGATTCCTGGGGCGTGGACGTGGCAGTCAACACCCCCCAGTTGATGACTGCACTGGTGGAAGAGGCCGTGGAGATCGGTGACCTGGTCAGGCTGCTGACCCTCCAGACCGGGGTTTCGTCGCTCGTGGAGTTCACCGTGCCGCACGACTCCCACGTCATCGGCCTGACAGTTGGGGACATTGATTGGCCAGAGGACGCCACACTGGTGGCCATCCTCCGTGACCACGCGCCGATCACACCCAGCCGCGACGACGTGATCGACGGCGGCGACGAGTTGTTCTTTGTCACCACCATCGCTGCGGAAGACGACCTGCGGGCACTGCTGTCCCCGGAATCAGCCGAGGCCGCGGATCACGCCGGGGCGCCCGAAGGCGTGCACCCGACCGGTTCTCAGGCCCCGGAGGACGACGGCTTCGACGGCTGAGCATCGGGGTCGGTGTCGCCGGAAACCGGCCGGGTGACCAGCCAGGCGATCCAGACGCCGAGGATATACAGCGGGGCTCCCATGATCAGGCGCGTGGTGGCGAGGGCAGCGAGTCCGTCCTCCCCCATCAGGTAAAGCGGAACCTGGACCACCAGCCGAAGCACCAGGACCGCCACGATGACCCACGTGCCCAGGCGGAAAGCCCTAACGCGCGCCGGGTCCTTGCGCCACTCAAGGCCTTCGTTGCGGATGAATCCAAACAGCAAGCCCGCCAACGGCCATTTGATGGCGATGGAGATAACCATGGCGAGGATGTAGGCGGCGTTGGTAAAGAAGCCTGGAAGATAGAAGTCCTCAGCCTTTCCCGTGGTGTTGGCGAGCCAGGCCGATATGCCTACCCCCACAACTCCGGCCAAGGCCTGCGTTAGCGGGCGCCGCTGGACGAGGCGGACCACGGTAAACACTGCGGCGGATACCAGCGCGCCCACCAGAGACAAGGTGAGGTCCCTGGTGATCGTGAACGCCACGAGGAACACCAGGCCTGGCACGATGCTCTCGGCGATGCCCTGGATACCGCCGGCACTCTTGAGGACGTCAATCCGGCCGTCATGGGTACGGTGCAGTCCGGCTTTGGCCGCATAGTCCCCTGCAAGTCCCGCCATGGCGGACTGTTCCGTGCGGGACGCCTCAGGACGGGCAGGTTCCGGGTTGTGCCGGTCTGGTCCGGAGGACGGCTCGGGCAGCTGGGACGGGGTCATTCATGCTCCTGGCTGGACATGATTTCGTAGCGCGGATTGAAGATGGTGGGCAGGCCGTGGCTTTGGGCCAGCATGCCTTCGACGCGAACTTCCGTACCAGCCTCGATTCCCGGCACCCTGCGGCGGCCCAGCCAGACGACGCGGAGTCGCTTTTCGGTGCCCTGAGAGCCGCCCCTGCCAGGGCGCTGCTCTTCGGGATCAGCGACGATGGCCGTGAACGCCGGGCTTTCATTGGTCGGCAGGAAAGTCACCGATTCGATGAACCCGTGGCACAGCACCCGGCCCTTTGCCGGGAGCCGGCTGACCGGTACTCCGGCATGCGGCGACGACCCCGCGGTCAAGTGCTGGGAATCAGCCAATCTGCGTGATTTCCGGACCGCGCTCCGGCTCCTTTAACTCAGGGGCTGAAGGCGGCGGGGTGGCGCTGGCATCCTTGGGCAGGCGCAGTTGAAGCAGGTCCCGCGGCGGCATGGGGCTGTCGCCACGGATCACCACGATCCGGCGGAACAGGGCTTCCAGCGGAGCGGCAGCCTCACGCTCCATGGCCGCTTCCCCGCCGAAGACCCCGCGCAGGAACCACCGCGGTCCGTCGACGCCGATGAAGCGGGCCACCCGGTAACCCTGGCTTCCGTCCGCGGCGCCGGCAGGCAGTTTAGCGACCAGCTCGGTGCCGAAAGTGCCCTCAACTTCCTCGACTTGGCCGCCTTGGCTGCCCACGGACTGGCCGATCTGCTCGCGGATTTCGTCCCACAGACCCTCGGTCTTGGGGGCGGCAAAGGCCTGCAGTTGCAGGCTTGAACCGTTCAGGTCCATGGTCACGGCCACCACGCGCTGGGTAGCTTCTTCGACCTCGAGCCTCAGCTGCAGTCCCTCGCTCGGCTCGATGAGCAGGGCACCGAGATCCACGTAGCCGTCGCGGCTGGCGATTTCGGATACATCGAAGGGGCCGTTGGCCCGGCGCCCCGTATCGCCCGAAGCCGCCTGGGTGGTATCCCCTGATTCCGCTGACACGGAGGATTCCTCCGGTTCGGTGTCCTGTTCCTTCTTGGATTTCCTGCCGAGCCCAAAAACCATGGGTTTGTCTCCTTAGTTGTGAAAGTGCCCGGCCGGGCCCGGGGTCCCGCTGAATTCAGAACTGCTGTGGGCAGTCACTGCGCCGCTGTATGCACTTTGCGGGGTGAATGCACGTGGCGGGTGTCAGGCGTTTCGCGGCGTGAAACCGCCGGTGGACCCGAACCCGCCGGCGCCCCGAACGGATTCACTCAATTCGTTGACTGGGACAAACTGCGCGTATTCAACGCGCTGAATGACCATCTGTGCAATTCTATCGCCGCGGCGCAGTTCGATGGCTTCCCGCGTATCAGTGTTCAGCAGCGTCACGGATATTTCTCCGCGGTAACCGGCATCCACAGTGCCGGGAGCGTTCACGATTGTCAGCCCATGCTTGGTGGCGAGGCCCGATCGGGGGTGGATCAGCGCGACGAAGCCGTCCGGGAGGGCGATGGAAACGCCCGTGGGCACCAACTTCCGCTCGCCCGGCTGCAGCACCACATCTTCCCTGGCCCTGAGGTCGGCACCAGCATCACCGGGGTGGGCGTACGACGGCGCTTCCAGGCCGGCGTCGAGCATTTTCAGCTGTACCTGCAGCGTGGGGGCGCCATGGGCGGCTTTCTCCGGCGCGGAGCCGGAGCCAACAGGGGCAGGTGCGGTTACAAGAGTGGCGAGTTCGTCAGTCACAGTCATTCACTCTAACGCCCAGCCGCCGTTCCCTCCTAGACGCACGGCTACCCTGCGGATGCCAAGATGAAAACGCCAAGGTGAATTAGCGGGGCAAAGATGGAAAGCTGATGGCATGCCCGAATCCAGTTCCACTGAACCTGTCCCCAACACCCCCTCCGCCGGCGCACCGGCAGTCTTCCGGGAGAGGCTGTGGCCCAACGTCTGGATCTGGATCATCGCGGCGGGCATTTCCGGCGCCGGCATCCTGGTCTTCGCGCCGATCAGCTTGGCAGCGGGCTACACCGCAGCAGGAGTGCTGTTCGTCATCATCGCCGTCCTGCTGGTGCTCTCGACGCCAACCATCATGGTCACCGAAGAAACCCTGACCGTGGGCCGGGCAACCATCGAGCGCCGCTTCGTGGGCGCCGTGGAAGGCTTCACTGGCAAGGAAGCCACGGCTCAGCGTGGCACGAAGCTCAACGGCCTCGCCTATCTCTGCATCCGGGGCTGGATCGATCCGGTGGTCCGGGTCGAAATTACTGACCCGTCCGACCGGACGCCCTACTGGCTGACGTCCTCGCGGCGGCCCGAAGAACTGGCAGCTGCACTGTCCGGAAAGTAAGGCCCGGACAACCTAGCGACAGGCGCAACCCGGTTCAGCCTTCGCATTCCTTGCAGTAGAAGTGGCCGTTCTGTTCACGGGCGATCTGGGACCGGTGGTGCACCAGGAAGCACGAGGAACAGGTGAACTCGTCCGGCTGCGGCGGTACCACCTGCACCAGCAGCTCCTCGCCGGACAGATCGGCGCCGGGGAGCTCGTAGCCCGCAGCGAGATCGTTTTCGTCCTCCTCCACCGCTGCCGCCGGTTTCTCGCTCCGCCGGGACTTCAGTTCCTGCAGCGAATCCTCGCTGACGTCCTCTTCAGACTTGCGTGGCGCATCGTAGTCGGTGGCCATCTCCGCTCAACTCCGTTCCATTCACGTCGGCGGGTATCACCGTTGATAACGCGGCGGGCCTCCGGTTTGTGCCCGGCGCGTGAAAGTCCCGGAATATCGCGGCGCGCCCTTGCTCCTAACCGAAAACAGCGCCCGTCAGTGGCAGAGTTTCGATTGATAGTAATGCCAGGGTGGAGGATTTGCATGCAGGATCTACGGCTTGTAGGCGTACACGACGACGGAGAGCATCTCCTGTTGAGCGGTGCCGGCGGCGAGATGTTCCAGCTGCCGATCGATGAGGCACTGCGGGCGGCCAGCCGGTCTTCGGCGAAAGCCGCAACAGCAGCTGCGCCCATTGCCATGTCCCCGCGGGACATTCAGGCACGCATCCGCAGCGGCGCCACCGCAGCGGATGTGGCCGAGCTCTCCGGGCTTCCCCTTGCCAAGGTGGAGCGGTACGAGGGACCTGTCCTCGCCGAGCGGGAATACGTGGCCCAGCAGGCGCGGAAGGTGGAAGTGGCTTCGCCCTCCCCCGGCCACGACGCCTACCGCTCCATTTTCGGGGACAACCCGGCCACCCTCGGTGACATGGTGAACCACAGGCTTTCCGCCCACGGCATTGAACCGTCCACGGTGGAATGGGATTCCTGGCGGCGCCAGGACGGCAACTGGACGGTGGCAGCCCGCTTCGAACCGCAGCGGGAGGGCCCCGCCGGTATTGGTGAGGAGCCGCCGGCACTGTGGACCTTCAGCCCGGGCCGCAAATCGCTGCATAACGCCAACCGCTGGGCCCAGCAGCTCAGCGAACTCGAGCCGTTGGACGGGCCCGTCCCGGCACGCCGCTTGACGGCGGTATCCGACCGGCCTTTCGATTTTGAGACCGACGCCGAAGCGGCTGCCCGCAACGCCACCGGCCCACTGCCCGTCCTGCAGGCCAAGGAATCCGATGGACTCCTGGATATGCTCCGTTCCCGCCGCGGCCAGCGCCTTGGGGTGGATGAGGACGCAGATGATGCCCTGGCATTGCTGCTGACCCATGGGGTGCCGGCAGCGCACCCACGCCCGTCGGAGGTTGTCCCGGAGCAGGGCGCCAGCCAGGGCCCGGAGCAGAACAACCAGGACGAGCCGCCCGCGGAAGCCATCGGACCGGACAGCTCGGCACCGGCCGCGCACCTGGATCCCCTGGCCCGCAGGCGGGACGGCCGTCCGTCCATGATGTCGCGCCTGAGCATCATCCCGCCGCACCGCGATGATGGTGAGGATGATGTCCTGAAGCTGCACGACGGCGTCAGTACCGAGACCCGGGAAATCACCATTGTGGCGTCCCCGCTGCGTCCGGCAGGTCCGGGTGCCCCGGCGGAAGGGCCAGAGGAACCCGGGCCGCCCGCACCGAGTGCAGGCTTGGACGAACTGCTGGGCGGCAGCCCCCGGCGGGCCGCCTACGCGGCCGGCAGCGATGAACCGGCACCCGGCCGGAACCATGACGCCGACCTGCCTGAGCGGCAGCCGGCCAAGCCGAAACGGTCAACCGTGCCCAGCTGGGACGAGATCGTCTTCGGAACCAAGCGGGACTAGCGCCTTAGCGTCCCCGCTTTTTGCCCTCGGCCGCGAAGCACAGGAGCGGAACTTCGCGTTCGGCCTTGGTGAGCGACCCATGCTGGCCTACCACCTCCATTGCGGCAGGCCGCACCCGGCGCGTGTCGTAAAGGGCCAGAGCATCCCGCGCGGCAATCATCACGTCGCCGATCCGGGGCCCGACCTCCGGGCGCACAGCCCCAAACAAGCCGGCCGCAATGGCATCCTCCCGGCTGAAAGCCCAGATCCGGTCGCCGAAGCGGGCACGCCACGCCGCCAGCAGGCGTTCACGGGCCGGACCATCGGTAGGATCGTCAAGGTAGAGGTGCACCATCCGCGGTTCCCCCGCTGTATGACGTACGCCCTCGATGAGCGCCGGGTCCGCCGCGTAATCGATCCGCTGCTGTTCGGGCACGTCCAACATGCCGTGGTCCGCGGTGAGAAGGACGGTGGTCCCGGCAGGGAGGGACGAATTGAGCCGCTTGACCGTGGCGTCGAGCTCTTCGAGTTGGTGCTCCCACTGTTCGGACTGGCAGCCGTAGCGGTGGCCTGCCTTGTCCAGTTCGTTGACGTAGAAGTACATTAGCGCCGGGCCGGCTCCGGCCATGGCCTCGGCGGCGGCAGCCGTGCGGGCGTGAGCGGTTACCGCGGAGACGAAGTTCCCGCCGCGGAGGGCCGCCTGGGTCATGGGCGAGTTACCGAACTGCGGCAGGCTGACAGTGGTTACCGTGACGGAGCCGGCCGCCCGTTCGAACACGGTAGGGTGCGGCTGCCAGGCGACCGGGTCCACATTTGCATCCCAGTTACCCAGCATATTGACCACTTTGTCCTGCGCGGGATCCAGGACGTCATAGCCCACCATGCCGTGCTGGCCGGGCGGGAGTCCTGTGCCGAAGCTGGCCAGGGCCGCTGCCGTGGTTGAGGGAAAGGTGGAGTCCAGCCAGACCGGGACCTCGCCCTGCCCGGCTTGCATGACGGAGCGCAGGAACGGGGTGTGCGCAGACTTTTGCTTCAGCAGGTTCCGGCCCAGCCCGTCGGCCAGTACCACGCAGACACGCGACGCCGGCGGCAGGCCCAGGGTGTTGGCGAACCCTTCCACCCCCAGGCTTGCCGCGGCGCTGGTGAGGACTTCGGCAACGGACCGCCGGCCAAAGGCAGGAGCCGGCGGAACGTTCAGTGGCTGGGTGTTGCCTTGGGACGGGGCTGCAGAAAAAGTTGTTTTGGCTTGCTCCGGCATCTCAGCGCTGGTGCCCGCGGCTGAGCCTGTTGCCGAACACGCCGGTCCGGGGCCGCGGCTGCATGTTCTGCCCGGTATGGAGCAGCGGGGCGGCGGACCCGGTGTTGACGGCCCGCAGGGCGCGGGCAAAGAGTTTGGCGTCCTGGACTGCCTGGGGGCCGTCCGCTTCGGCGCTGATGCGCAGGACGATGTCTTCCTGGGCTATGGTGCCGCTGTAGCCGTGATCGGCCTCGCACTGCGGATCGCCGCAGCTCGCGGGCCCCATGTCCAGGCGCTGGCCGCCGGACCAGGCGATGGCGAGGGTGACTTCCCGGACCGGATCCGATGGCTTGTAGTTTTGCGGCTGGGAATACATGTAGCTCAGGACCACGGAGCGGATCTGCGCCACCGGCACAGACTCTGTGGAGATCTGGGCGACGATTTGTTCGCCGGCCTCATCGAGCTGCTGGTCATCCACGTGGGTGATCACCAGCATGTCGGAGGTCAGGACCAGCACGGTGATGTGCCGGCGGACCTCAGCCCGGTCAAAGTGGGTTTCCAGGTGCACCAGGTGTGCCACGCATTCGCGGCCGTCCAGCGCGTCGTCAACGACGTCGGCCACCAGCGGCGGGTAGAAGCCGGCCTTCTGGAGTGCGTCGTCCAGGCTCAGGGCCTGCGGCGTGTGGCTGTGTGAGCTGTGGGGTCGGGTTGCCTGGTTGTCATTGCCGGGCATGGATGGCGTCGACTGGGAAGGCTGTGAGCTCATGCCCCCATTTTCACAGATCGGCCGGGGACATGCTAACTGCGCTCAGCCCAGCATGGCCCGGCGGGCGCTGTCAGTGCGCCGGGCAGCGTTGCCGATCCGGATCTCCGCAGCCAGGATGGCCAGGCCTTGGGCGCCGCAGAGGACAGGGTTGAATTCGACCAGTGCTATTTCGGGATGGTTATCCTTCATCCAAGCCAGCCGGCCGGCGAGATCCTCAAGGGCATCCATATCCACCGCCGGCAGGCCCTGGTAGCCCAGCAGCTTGCGGGCGGCCCGCGGGCCGCGGACGAAGTCCTTGACGTCTGCGGCGGAAAGCGGTGGTACACGGTGCGCCCAGTCGTCCAGCAGGTTGACGGCGTCACCGGCCAGCCCGAAGGAGATCACCGGGCCCAGCAGCGGATCCTCAATCGCCCGGAACGTGCAGGCCTGCCCCACGGGTGCCATTGACTGGACTTCCAGGGACCGCGACCCATAGGGCGCCAGCGACCGCCGCATCTGTTCGATGTTTCGGCGCAGGGAGTCCGCGTCCTCGATGTCCAGCCGCACTCCGCCCAGGTCCAGGCGGTGCCGGAGTGCCGGGTCCGTGGTTTTCAGGGCCACCGGCCACCCGAGACTGTCCGCGGCTGCAACTGCTTCATCCTCTGACTCGAACCCGGCGGACGGCAGCACCGGAATACCGTAGTGCGCCAGCAGTGAAGCCGTGGACGCGGCATCCAAGGCCTTCAGCTCAGCTCCGTCAACATCGTGGAGCAGCTCGTCCAGTAGCATCCCCGCGCCTTCCGGATCGCAGCCTGGGGGCTCCACAAAATTGCCCGGGTCCCGGGCCAGCCACTCGGAATACCGCACGACGGCGGCGAGCGCCGCCACTGCCGCGCCCGGATTGGAGAAGCACGGCACGGCCCGGTCCCCGGCGCCCACCATGCCTTCCACGTAGACGGAGGCATCAAGGATGCCCGTGAAGGCGGCAATCACGGGCTTGCCGGCCGCTACGGAGCACTCGGCGAGCACCCCGGCGATGCTGTCCACCGTAAGGCCGCGGGCCGGCAGCAGCGCTGCCACCACGGCGTGGACGGCATCAGACGCGAGCGTGTCCTCAAGGCTTCGGCGGAGGGCAGGAAGCGCGAGCGACATCCCGGCGTCGAGATCCACGTCGGTGACGATGCCGTGCACGGCCAGCCCGTGGGCTTCGGCGCTGTCGGCCACCACTTTGCCCAGCGCCATGGAATTGCTGAAGATGGCCAGCCCGGGCCCGGCGGGCAGTGGCTGGCCGGCCACGATCTGGGAAACATCCATGAGTTGCTCAATGGTCTCCACCCGGATGACGCCGGACTGCCGCATCATCGAATCCAGGGCCCCCGCCGGCGCCTGGGTGGTGCGGACAGCGTGGCCGGGCGGGAGCCGCAGGCCCATGGTCTCGGACTTGGCCACCACCACGGGCTTGGTGCGGGCAAGGCGCCGCGCGATCCGGGAGAATTTGCGCGGGTTGCCGATTGACTCCAGGTAGAGGCCCACGGCGGTGGTGTCGGCGTCGTCCTCCCAGAACTGCATCAAGTCGTTGCCGGACACGTCCGCCCTGTTGCCCGCCGAGAGGAACGTGGAGAGCCCCAGCCGCCGGCGGCTGGACGCCGCGTAGAGCGAAACACCGATGGCCGCCGACTGGCTAAACAGCCCAAGACCGCCGCGCCGCGGCATCGCGGGTGCCATGGACGCGTTGAGGCAGACGTCCGGATGGGTGTTCAGGATCCCCAGCGACGACGGCCCAATGACCCGCATGCCGTTCGCCCGGGCCTTCCGGACCAGGTCCCGCTGGCGCAGCAGGCCGCGTTCGCCGTCGTCCGCGAAACCGGCCGACGCAATCACCAGCCCCTTGACACCGGCGGCGGCGCAGTCATCCACCACACCCGGCACTTCCGTATAGGGAACTGCGATGACAGCAAGCTGGACCGGGTCCGGGACCTCGGACAGCTTGCCGAACGACATCATCCCGGCGAGTTCCAGCGCCTCGGGGTTGATGGCGTACACCGGCCCCGGAAAGCCGCCCTCAATGATGTGTTCGAGCAACTGGTGACCCACGGTCCCCCACTTGCGGCTGGCGCCGATGACCGCAATGGACGACGGCGTCAGCAAGTCCCGCACGCTCCTCGCCTCGGCGCGGTGCTCGCGGGACTCCATCACGGCACGCGATCTTTCGGTGGGCCCGATGTTGAACTCCAGGCTGACCACACCGTCGTCGAAATGGCGTTTGACGTCGTAGCCTGCGTCGGCGAAAACCATCAGCATTTTGCGGTTTTCCGGCAGCACTTCGGCGGTGAAGCGGCGGATTCCGTTTTCGTGGGCGGCTGCGGCGAGGTGTTCCAGGAGGATCGAACCGATCCCCCGGCCCTGGTGCACGTCCGCGATGTTGAAGGCGACCTCGGCCTCGGCGGGGTCATCGAGCCGGTCATAGCGGCCAATCCCCAGGATTTCGCCGCCGAAGGTGATGACCAGCGCCACCCGGTCCTTGTAGTCCACTTCGGTGAAGCGTTTGAGCTCCTTGGTGGACAGCCGCGCCTTGAAGGTAAAGAAGCGCATGTAGATTGAGTTCTGTGACTGTCCGGTGTGGAAAGCCTGGACAGCGTCCGCATCGCTGGGATGGATTGGCCTCAGGTGCGCGGTGCCGCCGTCCCTGAGCACGACATCGGCTTCCCAATGTTCCGGATATTCGCCGTCCCCGGGCTGATCCACCATAGGCTTAGCCTAACCACAAACGGACGCCGCAGGCCCTGCGCCAACGAAAACGGCGCCAGAAAACCGCGCCCCACCAGAGCACCACCAGTAACCCAGAAGGATCCACCAGCCATATGGCCCGCCGCCAAAGCCCACCCCCTGCCGGGGCAGCCACCCAGGATTACGTCGAGAACATCGTGGACATCGATGTCACGTCCGAAATGGAAGGTTCCTTCCTGGAGTACGCCTATTCGGTGATCTACTCCCGGGCCCTGCCCGACGCCAGGGACGGACTCAAGCCGGTGCAGCGCCGGATCCTGTACATGATGAGCGAGATGGGCCTCCGGCCTGACCGCGGCCACGTCAAGAGCGCGCGCGTGGTGGGCGAGGTCATGGGTAAGCTCCACCCCCACGGCGACACAGCGATCTATGACGCCATGGTGCGCATGGCCCAGGACTTCTCGCTCCGCCTTCCGCTCATTGACGGCCATGGCAACTTCGGCTCGCTCGACGACGGCCCCGCGGCTCCCCGGTACACCGAGGCCCGCCTGGCGGCGGCCGCGCTGACGCTCACAGACCACCTCGACGAAGACGTGGTGGACTTTGTCCCCAACTACGACAACCAGCTGACCCAGCCCGACGTGCTTCCGGCGGCGTTTCCCAACCTGCTGGTCAACGGGGCGACGGGCATCGCCGTGGGCATGGCCACCAACATGGCCCCGCACAACCTGGTGGAGGTCATCTCCGCAGCAAGGCACCTGATCGCGCACCCGGACGCCACCCTGGATGACCTGATGCGTTTTGTCCCGGGGCCGGACCTGCCCACGGGTGGCCGGATCGTGGGCCTCGACGGCATCCGCGACGCCTATGCCACTGGGCGCGGGTCCTTCAAGACCCGCGCCAAGGTGGAGATCGAACAGCTCTCCGCCCGGCGCACCGGCTTGGTGGTCACCGAACTGCCGTACATGGTGGGTCCGGAAAAGGTGATCGAGAAGATCAAGGATGCGGTCAACGGCAAGAAGCTGACCGGCATCAGCGACATCGTGGACCTCACGGACCGCAAGCATGGCCTGCGCCTGGTGATCGAGCTGAAGAACGGGTTCAACCCGAACGCCGTGCTCCAGCAGCTCTACCGCTACTCCCCCATGGAAGACTCCTTCGGCATCAACAACGTGACGCTGGTGGACGGCCAGCCGCAGACCCTCGGGCTTGTGGATCTGCTGTCGGTCTACGTCGGCCACCGCATCGATGTGGTCCGCCGGCGCACGGCGTTCCGGCTGGGCAAGAAAAAGGACCGCCTGCACCTGGTGGAGGGTCTGCTGATCGCCATCGTGGACATCGACGAGGTCATCCAGATCATCCGCTCCTCGGATGAGGTGGCCGCGGCCCGCGAACGGCTGATGTCCATCTATGACCTCACCGAGATCCAGGCCAACTACATCCTGGAACTGCGGCTGCGCCAGCTGACCAAGTACTCACGGATCGAGCTTGAGAAGGAACAGGACGAGCTGCGCCGCGAAATCGCGGAGCTTGAGGCCATCCTGGGCTCGGAGCAGCGGCTGCGCGATCTGGTGTCGGCCGAACTCGGCGAGATCGCGGAGAAATACGGCACGCCGCGCCGGACCGTCCTGCTCGAATCCGAGGCAGTCTCCCCCACGGTGGCCGCCGCCTTGGCTGCTGCGCCGGGTGCGAAGGGCAAAGCCGCACCACTGGCCCTGGAGATCGCGGACGACCCGTGCTGGGCGATCCTCACGGCGTCGGGCCAGATTGCGCGCACGTCCAACCAGGAACCGCTCGCCGAGTCAGGTCCGCGCGTCAGGCATGATGTGTTCCGCTCGGTGGTCAAGACCTCGGCACGGGGTGAAATTGCCGCCGTCACCTCGCTGGGGCGGATGCTGCGGCTCCAGGTCATGGACATGCCGGTGCTGCCTCCGATGTCCGGGCTGCCCAACCTGGCCGGCGGGGTCCCGGCCAAGGACTTCATCACACTCAACAAGGGGGAGGCACTGGTGGCTTTCGCCCCGTTGGACGAGGTCCTGGCCGTCGGAACCGCCCAGGGCGTGGTCAAGCGGGTCCAGCCGGATTACCCCCTGAACCGCGAGGACTGGGAGATCATCGCCCTCAAGGACAAGGACGTAGTGGTGGGCGTGGCCCCGGCCGGGTCGGGGGACACTGACCTGGTGTTCCTGACCCGCGAAGCACAGCTGCTCCGCTTCAGTGCAGCCAACGTCCGGGCCCAGGGCAGGACAGCGGGCGGCATGGCCGGCATCAAGCTCGGCGCCGGCGACCACGTGGTGTTCTTCGGTGCGGTGGCCGCGAACGATGACGCCGCCGTGGTCGTTACCATCGCAGGGACCGACGGCGCCCTGCCGGGCACCGCGCCCGGCGCCGCGAAGGTAACGGCCTTCGCCGAGTATCCGGTCAAGGGCCGCGCCACAGCCGGTGTCCGCGCCCACCGGTTCCTCAAGGGTGAAGACACCCTAATTCTTGGCTGGGCAGGGCACGGACCGGCCAAGGCATCGTCGCTGGCCGGTGTGGCGAGGTCGCTGCCGCAGGAACACGGCCGGCGTGACGGTTCGGGCATTCCCCTGTCCCAGGCCGTGGATGCTGTGGGACCGGCGATGGCCTGGACCGATCCGGCCTAGACTGCTGCCATGCCTATCATTCCTGATGAGAAAGACTGGACCTGGGTGCTGTCCCGGCCGTGCCCGGAGTGCTCCTTTGATGCGTCCACCGTCACTCCCGCGACAGTCGGCGGCAGCGTGGCGAACATGCTGCCGCGCTGGCGGGCAGTCCTCCGCAGGCCGGAGGTTGGCGAACGTCCGGACGAGGGCACGTGGTCGGCGTTGGAGTACGCCTGCCATGTCCGGGACGTTTTTGCGCTCTTCGACCAGCGGCTGAACCTGATGCTCGATTCCGAGGATGCCCGGTTCGACAATTGGGACCAGGACCGGACGGCAGTCGAGAAGGATTACGCCAGTGCTGATCCTGCCGTGGTCAGTGCTGAACTGACGGCCGAGGGCGAACAGATCGCCGCGTCCTTCGCCGGCGTCCGGGAGGAGGACTGGGGCCGGACGGGCCTGCGCGGCAACGGCTCCACGTTCACCGTCCTGACCCTGTCGCAGTACTTCCTGCACGACGTGGTCCATCACCTCCACGATGTGGACGGCTGATGACAGCAAGAGGCTAGCGAAGGCTCGCCTCCGGGTACGGCACCTTGGCGCTGTCCGCGAAACCCGTCAATGACGCCGCGGACAGGTCCAGGACGGTGTCAGCGGGATCGATATCGGCCGGGTTGTGGGTCACCATGACCACTGTGCGGTCCCTGAGGCCGGTGCGGAGGTCGGCCAGCATCTCCCGTCCCGCTTCCGCGTCCAGATGGGCTGTGGGCTCGTCCAGCAGGATCACTTCGGCGCCCGTCAGGATGGTCCGGGCCACCGCGAGCCGTTGCCGCTCGCCGCCGCTCAGGAACGAACCGCCGGGCCCTATCCGGGTGTCCAGCCCATCAGGGAGGCGTGACACCAGGGCATTAAGGCCGACGGCGTCCAGCGCCGCCGCCAGCTCCGCGTCCCGTGCGGCGGAGGCGACAGTGCCGTGGGCCGGCGAATCGTCGGGCCCGGCTTCGGTTCCGCCAGCCGGCACGGGTGCCGGAGCAGGCAGGCCCAGCAGCAGGTTGCCGCGCAGCGTTGAATCGAACAGGTGCGCCTCCTGGGGGCACCAGGCTGCCGTCCCGGTCACCGCCGCCTTGCCGGCCGCGGGCGGAAGGAAGCCCAGGAGCACCGCGAGGAGGGTGGACTTACCGGCGCCGGAAGGCCCGGTAACGGCCAGCCAGCCGCCTGGCCCGGCTGTGGCGGACATCCCTGAGAACACCGTGCCGCCGCCTGGCCACGCTGCCGCGAGGTTGGACAATTCCACCCCGGGGGCTCCACCGGGGCGGGGCGGGACGTCGTACAGCCCGTCGCCATCAGCGGCCTCCGCTTCGGTGCCCTCGGTTTCAGTGGACTCGGCTGCGCCGGCGTCAAGTACGCCGGACTCCGCAACCCGCCGCATGACTGCACGCAGCGCAGGGTACTGGCGGACCGCCGTCGTCATGGCTGCATACGGTTCCACCAGCGCCAGCTGCAGGAGCACCATCACCGCAGCCGTGGCCGGTTCCATGGCGCCGGCAATGACCTGGGGTGCGGTCAGCACGGCCGCGGCCAGTGCCGCCGTTCCGCAGGCAGCCACAGTGATGGCCTGGCCGAGGCCTTCCGCCCAGGCGGAGCGCTGGGATGCTTTAGTTGCCGTTCTGTCCTCGGACCGAAGCGCGTCCAGGACTGTTGCCGCGATGCCGTTCGCGTGCAGTTCAGCCCGCGCGTCCAGGGCCGCGGACGTGCGCCGCAGGACTCCGGCGCGCAGCCGCTGTTCCGCGGTGGCCGACTGCCGGTCACCCCAGAGGGCGGCCGCCGGGGCCACGATCAGGCTCAGGGCTGCAGCAGTGGCTACTGCGGGCAGTGCCGCGCTGGCCACCAGGGTGGTGGCCAGCAGCGCCGAACCGCCCACCGCAAGGGCAGTGACAGGTGGCAGGACAACGCGCGGCAGCAGGTCACGGATAGTATCGACGTCGTCAATCACCGTGCCCAGGACGTTGCCGCCCTGCAGGAGCCGCCGCAGGGACAAGGCCTTGCGGCTCAGCGATTCCCAGAGCCGGCCGCGGAGCCGGGTGAGGGCCCCGAAGACGGCGTCGTGCAGCAGGAGCCGTTCCCAGTAGCGCAGGACGGCGCGGCCGATGCCGAAGAACCGCACGCCGACGATGGCGGTCAGCAAGTAGAGGATGGGCGGCTGCTCGCTCGCCCTGATGATGAGCCAGCCGGAAAGCCCGGACAGCGCCACGGCGAAGATGGCGGCCAGGGTCCCCACCACGGCTGCGCCTGTGAACCGGCCGGCCACGGGTGACAGCAGGCTGCCCAGCAGCCGTGCCGTGGGAGCCGTCCGGCCACGCCCGCCCTTTCCCACGGGCGAACCCAGGCCGTCGGTTCCGGTGATCTGCACCGCTTCACTGCTGCCTGTTGCGTTGTCTGGTTCTGCGGACTGCGCCGCCGCGGCCGGCATGGCAGTGGTTTCCGACCGTGCCGTGACGCCGCGGGCCGAGACAGGCACCAGGTGGTCGGCCAGTTCCCGGGTCTGCTGGTCGTGGGCCACGAGGATCACGGTGACGTGGCCGCGAAGGGCACGGATGGACGCCTGCACCAGCCCCGCCGAAACGGCGTCCAGGTGGGCCGTCGGTTCATCAAGCAGGAGGACGTTGGCGCCCGCACGGATGCGGGCCAGCCCGCGGGCCAACGCAACGCGCCGCAACTCCCCGGGGCTCAGCTCGGCCGGATGGTGGCCGGCAAGGTGGCCGGCGGCAGCCGCGGCCAGGCACTCCCGGGCGGTTTCATGTGCCTCTTCGCCTGATCCGCTGTTGACGTAGAGCGTAACCTCCTCCAGGACCGAATCCGCCACCATGACCGGGTGCTGCGGAACCCAGGCGACTGCGCTGCGGTCAAAGCCGGAAAGCTGCCCCGACACCTCGGTTCCGCCGCCGTCGCCCACCGTCCCGGCCAAAACGCCAAGCACTGTGCTCTTCCCGGCGCCGCTGGGGCCGTCGAGGGCGGTGATCCGGCCCTGCGGGGCGGTGAAGGTGAGGGGCCCGACGGCGGCTCCGGCCCTGCCCGCGTAGGTGACCGTGAGATCGGTGACGGCCACTCCCCCTGAACCGGGTGCGGAAACCCGGGCGCCGCCGTCGTCCGCTGGACGTGTTGCAACACCGCGCGCGGCAACGTCGTTGCCAGTGCCTGCGGGGTCCCTGGTTGCCAGCGCCCGCGGCTCGGGTGCGTCGGTAACCGCCCGGGTCGCGGCGAGCGCCGCCCGGCCGTCATCACTGGCGTGGTGGG
Organism: Pseudarthrobacter sp. TAF60_1; assembly: GCF_052113505.1. Classification (NCBI taxonomy): domain Bacteria; kingdom Bacillati; phylum Actinomycetota; class Actinomycetes; order Micrococcales; family Micrococcaceae; genus Pseudarthrobacter; species Pseudarthrobacter sp. TAF60_1. The sequence continues at coordinate 128,126 of NZ_JBFRDI010000004.1, read as the reverse complement.
CGGTGCCGAGCTCGCGCAGGGGCAGGTAGCAGTCGGGGGCCAGGATGAGCGCCAGCAGGCCGGCTTCGAGGGCCATATCGCCATGCACCAGCCGGACGCCGATAAAGACGGCCACCACGGCCACCGAAATCGTGGCGATAAGTTCCAGCGCCAGGGCAGAGAGGAACGCGGTGCGCAGCGTCCCCATTGTCCTGGTCCGGTATTCCTCGGAGATCTCCTCCAGGGCCTTGCGCTGCGCCGTGGCACGGCCCAGGCCCACCAGGACGGGCAGCCCCTTGGCCAGCTCCAGCATGTGGGCGGACAGCCGGGTGAGGGTTTCCTGCGCCTCGCGGACGTGGTCCTCGGTGTGCCTGCCGATCAGCACCATAAACAGCGGGACCAGCGGAACCGTCAGGACAACCACAACGGCGCTGACCCAATCGGCAAAGAGGATACGCGCCCCCAGCAGCAGCGGGATGGTGGCGCAGTTGACGAGTGCGGGCAGGAACTGGGTGTAGTAGCTGTCCAGCGCATCCAGGCCGCGCGTCGCCAGCACGGCCAGGCCGCCGTCGCCCGGGCCGGTGCTGCGCGCACCGTTCCGCAGCGCGCGCGCTAGCAGTTCCTGCCTCAGCTCCTCCTTGATGCCCAGGGCGGCCCGCCGCGCGGCGATGCCCTGCGCCCACACGGTGACGGACCTCAGGACCACGCCTGCCAGGCCCCAGGGCAGCTGGTCCTGCCAGGAATCACTTCCGGTGGCCAGCCCGGCAAGCATGTACGCCACGGCCTGCCCCATGAGGACCAGGGCAAGGGCCTTCAACGCTGCCAGCAGGCCCAGCCAGTAGATGGCCGAGCGGGTGGCCGGTCCGGCCGGAAAGTCTGGGCGCACGCCGGGTCAGCCCTTCGTGGTGAAAGCCCTGACGGCCACGGCCGGCAGGAAGCTATGGGCGGCCGGGATGTGGGCCGCGCTGACACGGCGGCGGAACACCCAGTACGTCCAGGCCTGGTAGATGATCACCAGGGGCAGGCCCACGGCTGCCACGACGCTCATGAGGCCGAGCGTGTAGTCGGAGGAGGATGCGTTGGCGATGGTCAGGTCAAACGCGGGGTCGAGGGTCGAGGGCAGTACCACCGGGAACACTGCACCGAAGCTCGACGCACTGCCCAGGAGCAGGAAGGCTCCCATTGCCATGAACGCCCGGCCTTCGGACCCGCGCCGTGCCAGGAACCATGCAACGGCAGCCGCAACCACGGCCAGGACCACCGCAGCCCAGGTCCACAGCTTGCCCTCCAGGAACTGGATGACAAGCGCCCAGGCCGCCAGGGGAAGCAGCAGGACCGGCAGCAGCCGGACAAACCAGGCGCGGGCGCGGTGCCGCACGTCGCCGTCGGTCTTCAGTGCAAGGAACGCCAGGGCGTGGAGCAGGGAGAACCCCACCACGGCCAGCCCGCCCAGGACGGCGTAGCCGCTAAACCAGGCCATGGCACCGCCTTCGCGGTCACCGTTCGCGTTCAGCGGCAGGCCGGTGGTGGTCAGGGCCAGGGCAGCGCCGACGCCGAATGCGGCGAAGAAGGAGCCCAGGGCAATGGCCCAGTCCCAGCGCGCACGCCAGCTGTCGTTGTCTACCTTGCCGCGGTATTCGAACGCCACCGCACGGAAGATCAGGGCCACGAGGACCACCAGGAGGGGGAGGTAGAGGGCGGAGAACAGCGAGGCGTACCAGAGCGGGAAGGCAGCGAAGGTGGCAGCACCCGCCGTGATCAGCCAGACCTCGTTGCCGTCCCAGACCGGGCCGACCGTGTTCAGCAGGACCCGGCGCTCGGTGTTGTTCCGCGCGAACAGCTTCATCAGCATTCCGACGCCAAGGTCAAAGCCTTCAAGGAAGAGGTAGCCGGTCCAAAGCACCGCGATGATGATGAACCAGATAGTGGGCAGCAGTTCCATATCGAATATCCTCTGCTCTTCTTAGTAGGCGAATGCCAGGACGTCGTCGGCAGTTTTTGTGGTGCCGGTGCCGTCGGGACCCGGGGTGGCGTCCTCGTTCTCATCCACCGGGGCCTTCGCCAGTTCCGGCATGGCGGAGACCACGCCGCCACGGATATACGTGACCAGGAGTTTGACCTCCACCACGAGCAAGGCGCCGTAGACCGCGGCCAGGACAATGAGGGACGTCAGCAGTTCGCCGGCTGACACTCCGGGCGAAACGGCCGCCGCGGTGAACATAAACACCTGGTCAATGCCATTCAGGTCCGGGTTGGGCGCCACGACAAACGGCTGCCGGCCCATCTCCGTGAAGATCCAACCGGCGGCATTGGCGCCGAACGGGGCCAGGATGCCGAAGACTGCCAGGCGCATCAGCCAGGGCGACGCGGGGACGGTGCCCTTCCTGGTCAGCCAGAGGGCCACGAGGGCCGCCAGCGCCGCCAGTCCGCCGAAGCCGATCATCATCCGGAAGCCCCAGTAAGTGACTTCCATGACCGGGACGTACTGGATTTCCTGGCCGGCCCGTTCGCCGTAGATCGGGTTGTCCGGCAGGTGCGTACCGTAGTCGGCCTTGTACTGGTCCAGGAGACCGTTGACGCCCCGGACCTGGGTGGTGAAGTCGCCGTTGGCGAGGAAGGACAGGATGCCTGGTACCTCGATCACAGCCGTGATGTCATCGCAGTTCTTGGAGCCGAGGTTTCCGACGCTGAGGACCGAGAAACCGGTGCCGTCGTGGCAGGCGGCTTCGGCCGCGGCCATCTTCATGGGCTGCTGCTCAAACATCAGCTTGCCCTGCAGGTCGCCGGTGAGGGCGGTGCCGGCGAAGGAGATCATGGCGACGACGGCGCCGATCCGCAGGGAGCGGATCCACACTTTGTAGTCGGTCTTGTCGCGGCCGGGAATCGACGCTTCACCGGGAACAACTTTGCCGTCAGGGCCGATGGTGTCGATGCCGTCCTTGCGCCTGCGCCAGAGGTGGTACCAGGCGATGCCCAGGAGGAATCCGCCGGCCACCGCCAGTGCCCCCATCAGGGTGTGCGGGAAGGCTACCAGTGCGGTGTTGTTGGTGAACACTGCCCAGGCGTCGGTCATGACCGGCCGGCCGTCGATGATTTCCGCGCCGACCGGGTGCTGCATCCAACTGTTGGCCACAATGATGAAGTAGGCCGAGAAGACCGATCCCACCACCGCTATCCACAGGCAGGCGAGGTGGATGGCCGGCTTCAGCTGTTTCCAGCCGAAGATCCACAGCCCCAGGAACGTGGACTCGACGAAGAACGCCAACAGCGACTCCAGTGCGAGCGGCGCCCCGAAGATGTCACCCACGAACCGGCTGTATTCGCTCCAGGCCATGCCGAACTGGAACTCCTGCACGATGCCGGTGGCAACGCCCATGATGAAGTTGATCAGGAACAGCTTTCCCCAGAACTTGGTCATCCGGAGGTATTCGACCTTGCCGGTCCGATGCCAGATGGTCTGCATCACTGCCACCACCAGGCCCAGTCCAATAGTGAGCGGCACCATCATGAAGTGGTACACGGTGGTGATGCCAAATTGCCAGCGCGCGATTTCCAGAGCTTCCACAGCAGTCCCTCGGGGGTCAGGGTTCAACTTCTACGGATCGTAGAACTGTAACTTCTACAGAGTGTAGAACAATGCGGCAGGCACTGTAAAAACAAGAGTTGCACGTCACCATGAGCCCTACAAGACCGCCAAACACGCCGTGTTCTACCGTACGTAGAAACTCAGCCAAAAAGCGGGTAAATTTGATTCTGTATCTGTAGCGAGGAATGTGCAGGCACCGCGGCGCTCAGCCAGCGGATGCGGGAACAAGAAGGATGTAGCAATGGCAAGTCTTGGGGAACTGGAACGGGCAGTGATGGATCTGCTCTGGGCGGGCCACGAAGCAGCCACCGCAAATACCCTGCGTGACAAACTGGCAACCACTACGGAGGCAAAAGGGGACGCGGCAGGCCATGCGGGCAAGGAGCTTGCCGTCACCACCGTCCTGACTGTGCTCTCACGGCTGGAGAAGAAGGGCCTTGTGGAGCGGGAACGCGGCACCAGGCCGCACCGCTACCAAGCCGTTTCGAGCCGGGAAGAACACACAGCCGAACTGATGCATGAAGTGCTGGGGTCCGCGCCTGACCGTGAAGCCGTGCTGGCGCAGTTCATCGGCTCCGTTACCGAAGGTGAAGCCGAAACACTGCGCAAACTGCTCGGCCACGTCTAGCGGGCCGATGTTCTGGGCCTCGTACCTGCTGGCGGTCCTGGCGATAGTCCTGGCGTGGCCGGTGCCTATCTTTCTTTCGCGTGCCCAGTGGCCGGCACGGTCGCCCTTCACCGCCATGCTCCTCTGGCAGGCAATTGCCCTTGCCGGCGGGCTCTCGATGATCGGCGCCATGCTGGTCTACGGCTTGGAACCGGTGGGCGACAACCTAATCGCCGGCCTGCGGGCCCTCGCGGGGATGGTGCTCTTTAATGCGCCCACCACCGCGCTCGGCTTCTGGCATCTATTTGCCCTCTCCGCCGCAGCCCTGCTGACCGCGCACCTGGTCTTCACCCTGCTGCTGACGTACTACAAGATCGAGCGGCAGCGGCGGCGACACCGTGAGCTGCTCGCACTCCTGTCCTCGCCTTCCGCGGAGGGTGCAGGAACCGTGGTCATCAGCCACGACTCCCCCGTGGCCTACTGCCTGCCCGGCGGGGCACGCTCGGTCACTGTGCTTTCCGACGGCCTGATGGCAGCCCTCGAACCGGCCGAGTTGCGGGCAGTCCTGAGCCACGAGAACGCCCACCTCAACCAGCACCACCACCTGCTGCTCTGGGCGTTCGCCGCGTGGCGTCAGGCACTCCCCTGGCTCCCCACCACTAGGCTGGCCCAGGAATCCGTGAACTCGCTCATTGAGATGCTGGCCGACGACGTTGCACTGAAGACGGAGAGCCGGGCAACCCTCATCAAGGCCATCGCTATCGTGGCCAGCGGCTCGGCGGGGGGCGGAACTTTCCGGCCTGCCGCCCAGGCCGGCCTTGCCCTCCACGGGCTCGAAGCGGCAGCGGGTGTTACGGGCTCCGACGCCGCCCGCACCACGGCCTCGAGGGTCAGCCGGCTGCTCTCCCCTCAGGCTGAACTTTCTGCCACAGCCCGCGCCGCGGTACTGGCCGGCTGCATCCTGCTGCTCGCCCTGCCCACTGCGCTGCTGATTGTGCCGGGCCTGCTGGGCTGAGCGTGACGGGCCGGCCGGCAAGCCCGTTAGGCGTCGATCCGCTCCCGGTCCAGGCTGGAGGCACCGGCGATGATGAAGTCCTTCCGCGGCGCCACGTCTGAGCCCATCAGCAGGTCGAAGGTGTCCTCGGCCTGCTTGGCGTTCTCGATGCCCACCTTGCGCAGTGTCCGGTGCCGCGGATCCATGGTGGTCTCCGCCAGCTGTTCGGCGTCCATCTCGCCGAGTCCCTTGTACCGCTGGATCGGCTCCTTGTAGCGCTTGCCCTCTTTGGCGAGCCGGGCTAGCAGCACGTGGAGTTCCGCTTCGGAATAGGTGTAAATCATGTCGTTGGCCTTCTGGCCCGCATTGATCACTTCGACGCGGTGCAGCGGCGGGACGGCGGCAAAAACGCGCCCCTCGTCGATCATGGGCCGCATGTAACGGAAGAACAGCGTGAGCAGCAGGGTACGGATGTGGGCGCCGTCGACGTCGGCGTCGGTCATCAGGATGACCTTGCCGTACCGGGCGGCGCTGATGTCGAAGCTGCGGCCGGAGCCGGCACCGACCACCTGGATCAAGGCAGCACATTCGGCGTTGGAGAGCATGTCCCCCACCGAAGCCTTCTGGACGTTGAGGATCTTGCCGCGGATGGGGAGCAGCGCCTGGAAGTCCGAGGACCGTGCCAGCTTCGCCGTTCCCAGGGCGGAGTCACCTTCGACGATGAAGAGTTCGGAACGCACGACGTCGTCCGTCCGGCAGTCAGCAAGCTTGGTGGGCATGGACGACGTTTCCAGTGCATTCTTGCGACGCTGCGTTTCCTTGTGAACCCGCGCGGAAATACGGGACTTCATCTCGCTGACGATCTTCTCGAGCAGCAGCGCAGACTGTGCCTTGTCGTTGCGGTTGGCGGAGTTCAGCTTTGCGTTGATCTCGTGCTCCACCACCTTGGCCACAATGGCCCGCACTGCCGAGGTGCCGAGGATCTCCTTGGTCTGGCCTTCGAATTGCGGCTCAGCCAGCCGGACTGTCAGGACGGCTGTCAGCCCGGCGAAAATGTCGTCCTTTTCGATTTTGTCGGTGCCCGCCTTGAGCTTGCGGGCGTTGGCTTCCACCGCCTTCCGGAACGTCTTGACGAGGGCCTGCTCAAAGCCTGACTGGTGGGTTCCGCCCTTGGGCGTGGAGATGATATTCACGAAGGTGCGGACCGTGCTGTCATAGCCGATCCCCCAGCGCAGTGCCACGTCCACTTCGCAGTCACGTTCCACCTCGGCGAGCTGGCTGTGGCCGCGCTCATCAAGTACCGGCACGGTTTCCTTGAACTTGCCAGAGCCGTGCAGCCGCCAAATGTCGGTGACGGCGGGATCGGCGGCGAGGAAGTCGACAAACTCGGAGATGCCGCCGTCGTGATGGAAGACCTCCTCATGGGGACCTGCTTCACCCGGGGTTCCGGCCAGCCTGCGTTCATCCCGGACTGTGAGCTTGAGCCCCGGCACCAGGAAGGATGTCTGGCGCGCCCGGGCAGCCAGCTCGTCGTAGGAGAACTTCGCGTCCGGAGTGAAGATCTGCCGATCGGCCCAGTACCGGATCCGGGTCCCGGTCACTCCCCGCTTTGCCTTGCCAATAACGTCCAGGACGGAGTCCTTAACAAACGGTTCGAACGCCGCTGCCGGATCGGACTTGGATCCCGAATCCTTGAAACGTCCGGGCTCCCCGCGCCGGAAGGACATTTTGTACGTCTTGCTGCCGCGGTCCACTTCCACGTCAAGCCTGGCGGACAGCGCGTTGACCACGGAGGCACCCACGCCGTGCAGGCCGCCGGAGGCGGTGTAGGAGCCGCCGCCGAACTTGCCGCCCGCATGCAGCTTGGTGAAAACCACCTCGACGCCGGTGAGTCCCGTCTTGGGTTCCACGTCGATGGGGATGCCGCGCCCGTCGTCGTGGATTTCCACTGAGTTGTCCGCATGCAGAATGATCTTGATGTCATGCCCAAAGCCCGCCAGTGCTTCGTCCACCGAGTTGTCAATGATCTCCCAAAGGCAGTGCATCAGGCCGCGCGAGTCGGTGGAACCGATGTACATGCCGGGGCGTTTGCGGACGGCTTCGAGGCCCTCCAGCACGGAAAGGTGCCGGGCGGTGTAATCAGAACTTGGTGCCACGGGTGGTGAACTCCTTCAGTGACGGAACAGCTGGCGCTGCGGACGCTTGTTCAAGCCTAGTCCGCACGGGTGCAGAGGGCCTGCTGCCACACGTTGCCGGCGCTGTGGTCGCCGCCACTCGTGACGTCTCCGTGACCATAATCCGGAGCTTGATACATTCTTGTGGCTACGCGGTCAGCGAACTTGACCCGTCCTTGCGATGGGATTGCTACGAATGCTGGTTATATAGACATACAGATCTACTAAGGAGGCCGATATGACAACAGCAGTGGCAGACCGCACACTCAACGCACTGGACCGGTGCGATCGTTGCGGGGCTCAAGCATATGTCCGCGTTGTACTTGAGACCTCCGGCGGTGAGTTGCTCTTCTGCGGCCACCATGCCCGTGCAGTCGAGGCAACACTCAGGCCCCTGAGCTCTGACTGGCACGATGAGACCGGCAGGCTCCACGAGAAGGCTCCCGTAGCCGTCGACTGACCTGCACGACATCCGCACAGGACCCCCTCCTTTGGAGGGGGTCCTGTTTTGTCTTAAGTCCCGGCCCCCGAACCGCGGTACTCCGAGCAGACCTGGACTCCAAAAAGCAACGCGAGGTCAGTTTCCGCCCTTAGATCCTTCGATTTCGGGCGGAAACTGACCCCGCGTAGCATGGGTCTGGTTTAGTCCAGGTAGTCCCTGAGCACCTGCGACCGCGAGGGGTGGCGGAGCTTGGACATGGTCTTGGACTCTATCTGGCGGATACGTTCGCGCGTGACGCCGTAGACCTTGCCGATTTCGTCTAAAGTCTTCGGCTGGCCATCGGTGAGGCCGAACCGCATTGCCACCACACCGGCTTCGCGTTCCGACAGTGTGTCCAGCACCGAGTGGAGCTGTTCCTGCAGCAGCGTGAAGCTCACGGCGTCGGCGGGGACCACAGCTTCGGAGTCCTCAATGAGGTCACCGAACTCGGAGTCGCCGTCCTCGCCAAGGGGGGTGTGGAGGGAGATGGGCTCGCGGCCGTACTTCTGGACCTCCACCACCTTCTCCGGGGTCATGTCCAGTTCGAGGGCCAGCTCTTCAGGCGTGGGTTCGCGGCCAAGGTCCTGAAGCATCTGGCGCTGGACGCGGGCCAGCTTGTTGATGACTTCCACCATGTGCACCGGGATGCGGATGGTGCGGGCCTGGTCAGCCATGGCACGGGTGATGGCCTGGCGGATCCACCACGTGGCGTAGGTGGAGAACTTGAAGCCCTTGGTGTAGTCGAACTTCTCCACCGCACGGATCAGGCCCAGGTTGCCTTCCTGGATCAGGTCCAGGAAGAGCATGCCGCGGCCGGTGTAGCGCTTGGCCAGCGAAACCACCAGGCGGAGGTTGGCCTCGAGCAGGTGGTTCTTGGCACGCTTACCGTCATGGATGACAAACTCAAGCTCACGCTTGAACTTGGGATCCATGGAACCGTCGTCGGCGTTGATCTTCTCTTCGGCAAAGAGTCCGGCTTCGATCCGGAGCGCCAGGTCGACTTCCTGCTCGGCGTTGAGCAGCGCAACCTTACCGATCTGCTTAAGGTAGTCCTTCACGGGGTCGGCCGTGGCACCGGCGGACATTACCTGCTGGACGGGGGCGTCGTCGTCGTCGGCGTCCGAGTAAACAAAGCCCTTGCCAGTGGCTGCTGATGCGGCCTTGGCGGCGTCGATCTCGGTGTCATCGCCGGCGTCGGCACCCTCGATCACGATGTCGTCGAGGTCTTCGACCTCATCGTCATCGGAATCCGATGCGCCACGTGCGGCTTTTCCGGCTGCCTCGGCAGCGGCTTTCGCGCCGGGCTTGGGCCCGCGCTTCTTGGGCTCAGGCTTGCCGTCGACGGCGGTGTCACCGGCGGCGTCCTTGACGGCCTTGTTGGCTGCCCGCGTTGCTGCGCGCTTGGCGTTCGTTGCAGCCTGCTTCTCCTCAGGGGACAGAACGTCCTGGGGGGCGGATTCCTTCTTCGCGGAAGACGGGGTCACAGAAAACCTTTCTAGCGGCGGTCTGTGGAATCACCATACGGGCAACACCACTATGACCCTGTCAAGTCCGTGATCAACATCAGGTGCAACCACGGCCGGCAGAGTCTATAAGTAGAACTGCCGGGGCGGCTGTAATATTCCCGCCAGGGCCCATTACATGCACTTGATACACGGACCCAACCGGGTCTCGGCAACCATTGTCTCACGGATTGCCTCCACCGGCTTCAAAGAACAGCAGCGTCTAGGCTGCGTCCGGTTCGAACCGCCGCCAGGCCGCCTCCTTCCTCGCAGCCCAGCCACACAGGGTTCCGCGCCGCACCAGTTCCAGCATGAGCTCAGCAAGCCGGTAGCCAGGTTCTTCGTCAAGGGCTTGGCCGAGGTAAGCGGCGGCGTACGATCCCCTCCCCCGGCACCACGCAATCCAGCCGCGGCCTGTCAGGGCGGCGGCGCCGGGCTGTCCACCGCAGGCCGAGAGCTGTTCCAGGACCGCATCCAGCTTGTTCAGGCTGTCCCAGGCGGGCACTTCAGGCTCCAGCCCCAGCAGGACCTCGCCGTAACCCGGTTCGCCGACACAACAAGCGGAGGCGCTGCCGGAGGTGCCCTTCCCCAGGCCCGCGGGACCAACCGGCGCCAGCGTGCAGTCCTCCTCGAAGATGCCAAACACTTCGGCACCCGCAAGGGCCGCCGGCGTGCCCGCCGCAGCCATGACAAAGACCGCATCACGCCAGGCGGGGACGCGCAGGGACGCCCGCAGGAACGCGACGTCGTTCGCCGGCAGCTGCTGGCCTGCACAGGCCAGGACGGAACTCCATTGCGCCAGGAGGCTGGTGAATTGTTCCCTGCTCCCCCGGCGCCGGTCCAGCTGCGCTGCCCAGGCATCCTCCGAAGCCAGGACTGCGGCTCGCTCCTCACCGGGTACCGCAGCTGTTGGGAGGACGCCGTTTTCCGGCGCCGGCCCCACGCTGCTGCCGCGATAGACCATTTCGGCGTTAAGCATGCTGTCCTTGATCACCTGCACCGGCAGGCCCGGCAAGGGGCAGCACACCAGATCAGTGCAGTTGGCGCTCCGCCAGTAGTCGTCTCCCACGTACCAGGCGTCGCGCACAGCCAGGCCTCCGGCGTCGAGACAACTTTCCAGGGCGTCAAGAAGGCCCCGGTACGTCCCCGGCGGTTCCATCCAGCCGTGGTTGGTGAAGATGGCCAGCAGCGCGCCGTCGGCATTGCGGTCGGCTGAGAGGTACTCGCGCACGGTGCGGACATAGTCCCGCGGATCTGCAAGTGTTTCCGGGCCGGGGAGGTCAAGCCGCAGGGTTGCTCCGAGCCGTTTGCCCTGCATGGTCATGGCCACGAGGCTGTTTGAGGGCCAGTACCCCAATGAATGTGGAATGAACCCGAGGACGTCTTCAGGGCCTCGGACGGTCAGGTGTTCTGAAGGTTTCATGGCTCCAGCCTTCGCCCAGCGCCGGCCCCGTGAAAGTCCCCGCCACCGCTATGTCAATAACTGCCCCTGAGAGGCAGCTGTGGAGGAGAAGTGCGTCCTATTCCGGGCTGTCCTGCCGGCGCCGCTGGGCCAGGATGGTGCGCCGTTGTTGGGCCATGGCCTGGAGCAGTGGGGGCACCACCACGCCCTGCGCTGCCATCTGGCGCCGCACCTTGCGCCGGCACCGCAGCATCATGGCGGCCCCGAACGCCAGCAGTAGGAAGTGCACGCTCAAAGCGATCCGGAAGGGTTCCAGGCCGTACAGTTCGCCGCCTGAATAGTCGCTGGCCAGAAGGATGTCCAGCACGAAGCCGATCAGGAAAATCGCCACCAGCGCCGCGATGAATCATCCCACGTTGACGATTCCCGTGGCAGTGCCGATCCGGTGTGCGGGATTGAACGTCCGGGCGAAATCAAAGCCGATCATGGACCCCGGCCCGCCAATAGCCAGCACCACCACGAGGATGGCGAGGAGCCACAGCGGTGACCGGCCCGGCGTCAGGAGCACGGCGGCCCAGGCTGCTGCCGTAGCACCGGATATCAGCAGCACCATGGTGGACCGGCGGAGCGGATGCCGGGCGACAAAGCTGCCGATGAAGGGGCCGGCGGCAAGTCCGGCGGCAACGTACAGGGTCATCAGTCCTGCCACCGTTCCCGAATCCAGGCCCTGTCCGGAGATGAGGAAGGGGTAGCCCCAGGTCATTGCGAACACGGTGCCGCTGAACTGGATGGTGAAGTGGCTCCACATCCCCAGCCGGGTCCCGGGCTGGCGCCACGCACTGGCAAGTGAGACGCCTGTTGCCCGGAGGCCACGCTGGACTTCGTGGGTCACCGTCCCTGGCGGCTGGTCCTGCAGGAGAACCACCACCAGGATCACTGCCAGCGCAGACATGCCCGCGAGCATCAGGAAGCCGGGGGTCCAGCCGAAGGAATGCAGGACAAAGGCGAACGGCAGCACGCTGAAAAGCTGTCCAAGCTGGCCGGACATGCCCGTCAACTGGGTGACCAGGGGAACCCGCGCCGGAGCGAACCACAAAGGGACCAGGCGGATGACGGAGATGAAAGTCATGGCGTCGCCGGCGCCCACCAAGACCCGCCCCGTCACACCACCGGGGATGCTCTCCGCAAAAGCGAGCTGGAGCTGGCCGAGACCCATCAGGACGGCCCCGCCGGCGATCATGGCCCGCGAGCCGAACCTGTCCACCAGCACGCCAACCGGGATCTGAAGGCCTGCATAAACCAGCAGCTGCAGGACCGTAAAGAACGAAATTGCGGAGGCGCTGGCGTTGAACCGCTCAGTGGCTTCAAGCCCCACCACACCGAAGGACGTGCGCTGTGAGACCGCAACCAGATACGCGAAGATACCGATGGTCCAGATCAGCCAGGCTCGGGGGGAAGTCACTCCCTCATTATGCCCGGGCCGCGGTACTGACCATGGCAACCGTCTGCCAGGCGGACACGCGCACCCGGCCGGGCAGCTGCAGACCTGCCCGTTGCCGGACAACGCGACGCCAACCGGACAGGCTAGAGGCCGGGGTTCTCGCGGGCAAGGTACGCCTCGACGGCGGCGCCCAGTTCATCCCCGTTCGGCAGTTCGTCATTCTCATCGGCCAGCAGTGAACGCCGCACGGTGCCGTCCGCCTTCTCGTCGTACCGTTCCTCCAAGCGGGAAACCACCTGCCGGACATCGTCCGAGGCTTCGACCTGCTCCGCGATCTGGCGGGCGACTTCCCGGCCTGCTTCACGCAGCCGGTCGGTGGGGAGCATCAGGGACGTGGCTGCTCCCAGGAATTCGAGCCCGGCAACTGCCGCCGTAGGGTATTCCGCTTCGGCGAGGTAGTGCGGGACGTGAATCACGTATCCTGCAACATTGCGTCCGGCGTCCACCAGCCGCAGTTCCAGGATGTGCCCCACAGCTGCCGGGACATCCACCGTGGGCTTCCAGACCGAAATGCCCTCGATGAGTTCGGGGCGGTTGCCGTGGACAGTGACGCCTACGGGGCGCGTGTGCGGCACAGGCATAGGGATCGAGTGGATCCACGTCACGAGGTTGACATCGAGTTTCTCCACAATGCCGACAACCGCGCGAGCGAACCGCTCCCACTGCAGGTCGGGTTCGAACCCTGCCAGCAGGAGGAAGGCGTTGCCGAGCCCGTCCTTTAACTTATACAAAGCCAGCTTCGGCTCCTGGTAGTCCTGCAGATGGTCTTCAACGAAGGAGATATGGGGACGTCGGGACCGGTAATCGATGAGCTGGTCGGCGTCGAACACTGCCACCGTTTCGGCGTCGAGGGTGTCCAGCAGCTCCGCGTTGATCTGCTTCACCACATGGCCTGCATCCGCAAAGCCGGTGAAACCCATCACCAGGTTCAGCCCGCGAAGCGCCGGGCTGTGGAACAGTTCGATGTTGCTCGCGTAGAGCGCATCGGGGTCCAGCAGTGAGCCGGAAATCCGTTCAAGCACAGCGTCTTCCTTTCGAGGATTCGGGTGGATAAGTTGTACAACGCCGCCGGGCCGCCCTGCATTCCACCGGCCGGTGTGGCGCACGTCTCAGGAGATTCCGCTGCGGCGGTCACCAGCGGCTACGATCGACAAGTGGCCTGCCGGACGGGCCTGACCGGCACCCCGGCCAGGTCGCGACCGGACGGCCGCAGGAATTCCATGGCCAGCGCCAGACATCCACCTGCGCGAGCAGCCTTTTCGAGAATTGAGGACTTTACCCCGTGGTCAAGAATACTGAAATCAACCTTAGTACCCTCGCCAAGGACCTGAAGAGGGCCACCAGTGACGCCGTCGTCATCGGCGTGGGACAGGGCCCCGACGGCCCGGTGCTGCTCGGGAACCCACTGACCGCGAAGTCAGCCGAGGCGCTGAGCGATTCCCTTAAGGTCCTGGGAATCACCGGGGCTGCCGATCAGGCGGTCCGGCTTCCCGGCCTGCCCGAAACCGGCGCCGGAGTGCTCGTCCTGGCAGGCGTGGGCAAGGTCGCCGCCGGCCAGCAGCTGTCCGAAGAGGCGCTCAGGCGCGCTGCCGGTTCCGCCGTCCGCCAGTTGGCCGGCATGCCCACTGTTGTCCTGGCACTCCCGACGACGGGAGTCGCCGACGTCGCGGCAGTCGCCGAGGGTGCCGCACTGGGCGCTTACGCCTTCACCGAGCACAGGTCCACCAGCGATGGTCTCAAGGACCCGGTGCGCAATGCAGTGATTTACACGGACGTGCCTGCAAGCGACGAACTCAGCGCAGCACTGAAGCGCGCGAGCCTGATCGGCGAGGCAGTCAACGCCACCCGGTCGCTGGTCAACCAGCCGCCGAGCCACCTCTACCCCGAGTCCTTCGCAGAGGCCGCGAAGGAACTGGCCAAGGGCCTGCCCATCAAGGTGACTGTCTGGGATGAAAAGCGACTGGAGAAAGAAGGCTTCGGCGGCATCATGGGCGTGGGCAAGGGCTCCACGCGCCAGCCGCGCCTGGTGAAAGTGGAGTACACCCCCGCGAAGGCGACAAAGAAGATCGCCCTCGTCGGGAAGGGAATCACCTTCGACACCGGCGGCATTTCCTTGAAGCCGGCCCTCGGCATGGGTGACATGAAGAGCGACATGGCGGGCGCCGCCGTCGTCCTAAATACTGTGCTGGCAATAGCGCGTCTTGGCCTGCCCGTGAAAGCCACCGCATGGCTGTGCATCGCCGAAAACATGCCCGGTGGTGCGGCATCCCGCCCCGCCGACGTCCTCACCATGTTCGGCGGCAAGACCGTTGAGGTGCTGAACACCGACGCCGAAGGCCGCCTGGTCATGGCGGACGGGATCGTCGCTGCCAGCCGCGAATACCCCGATGCGATCATCGACGTCGCCACGCTCACCGGCGCACAGCTTATTGCCCTCGGAAACCGCACAGCGGGGGTCATGGGCTCAGACAGCGTGACGGGCCCGCTCAAGGCCGCCGCCGACCGCGCCGGTGAACTGGTGTGGCCCATGCCCCTGCCGGAGGAACTGCGCCCCAGCATCGACTCCCAGGTGGCGGACCTGGCCAACATCGGCGAACGCCACGGGGGCATGATGACCGCTGCGGTCTTCCTGCGCGAGTTCGTGGGCAAGGGCAAGGATGGGGAACAGATTCCCTGGGCCCACATCGACATTGCCGGCCCGTCCTTCAACAACGGCAGCCCGTACGGCTACACCCACAAGCAGGCCACCGGCTGCACCGTACGTACGCTGGTGGCCTATGTGGAGGATGTCCTGGCGGCAGCCTGACCACGTCCCGGTGTGGCACGCGGCTTTGTGGAACCGGCGTGATCCGTCGGGCACAAAGCCGCGTGACACTGGACACAAGCGCTCCACAAACGCAGCGGCGAGGTGGAGCATGGATAGGTGGTTCGCTAAGGTAAACCACGGTAGTCACAAATGAAAGAGAACCTGCCTGCTGGCATAATCACGGCAGTACAAGTTCCAAAGACCAGATGATGCGCAAGCTCGCGTCATCGTTCACGCGAGGGAGCGTCTAAGTGGCCGATCAGGCAACTGCGCAAGAATTCGACATTCTGGTACTCGGCGGCGGAAGCGGCGGCTACGCCACCGCCCTTCGGGCCGTTCAGCTTGGCTTCACCGTTGGTCTCGTTGAGAAGGGCAAGCTCGGTGGTACGTGCCTGCACAACGGCTGTATCCCCACCAAGGCCCTGCTGCACTCCGCTGAGCTGGCCGACCACGCCCGCGACTCCGCAAAGTACGGCGTGAATGTGACCCTGGACAGCATCGACATCACGGCTGTCAATGCTTACAAAGACGGCATCATTGCCGGCAAGTTCAAGGGCCTCCAGGGCCTGATCAAGTCCAAGGGCATCACCGTCATCGAAGGCGAAGGCAAACTGACCGCCCCGGACACCGTTACGGTCAACGGCACGGCCTACAAGGGTAAGAACATTGTGCTTGCCACCGGCTCGTACTCGCGCACGCTCCCGGGCCTGGAAATCGGCGGCAAGGTCATCACCTCCGACGAAGCCCTCACCATGGATTACATCCCGAAGAGCGCCATCATCCTGGGCGGCGGCGTGATCGGCGTCGAATTCGCCTCGGTGTGGAAGTCCTTCGGCGTCGACGTCACCATTGTTGAGGGCTTGCCCTCCCTCGTGCCGAACGAAGACGCAACGATCGTCAAGAACTTCGAGCGTGCCTTCAAGAAGCGCGGCATCAAGTTCTCCACCGGCGTCTTCTTCCAGGGTGTGGAGCAGAACAACGACGGCGTCAAGGTCACCCTCGTGGACGGCAAGACCTTCGAAGCCGACCTGCTCCTCGTTGCCGTGGGCCGCGGCCCCGTCACCGCCAACCTGGGCTACGAGGAAGCAGGCCTGAACATCGACCGCGGCTTCGTCATCACCAACGAGCGCCTGCACACCGGTGTGGGCAACATCTACGCCGTGGGCGACATCGTCCCAGGCGTCCAGCTCGCGCACCGCGGCTACCAGCAGGGAATCTTCGTGGCCGAGGAAATCGCCGGCCTGAAGCCCGTCATCGTCGAGGACGTCAACATCCCCAAGGTCACGTACTCGGAGCCGGAAATCGCCACCGTGGGTTACACCGAAAAGGGTGCCAAGGAGAAGTTCGGCGACGACCAGGTGGAAACGCAGGAGTACAACCTGGCCGGAAACGGCAAGAGCTCCATCCTGGGTACCAGCGGCATCGTGAAGCTCGTCCGCCAAAAGGACGGCCCCGTCGTCGGCGTGCACATGATCGGTGCCCGCATGGGCGAGCAGATCGGTGAGGCGCAGCTGATCGTCAACTGGGAAGCCTACCCGGAGGATGTGGCAGCACTGGTCCACGCCCACCCGACCCAGAACGAGGCCCTGGGCGAGGCCCACCTCGCACTCGCGGGCAAGGCTCTCCACGGCTAACAGCCCCCGTTTCACCGCAAGACATCAGGGTTTGGTGCACCCGGCTCATATTGCCGGGTGCACTAAGCTCGAACAGGCAGCAATCATCCGCACTAAAGATCAATAAGGAGAACGGGGACGACATGTCTGAATCCGTTAACTTGCCCGCCCTCGGTGAGAGTGTCACCGAAGGAACCGTCACCCGCTGGCTCAAGCAGGTAGGTGACCGGGTAGAGGTGGACGAACCGCTGCTCGAGGTTTCCACCGACAAAGTAGACACTGAAATCCCCTCTCCAGTAGCTGGCATTATCGAGGAAATCCTCGTAGCCGAAGACGAGACCGCCGAAGTCGGCGCTCCCCTGGTCCGCATCGGCGACGGCTCAGGCGCCGGCGCAGCTCCCGAAGCTGCTCCGGCCGCAGAAGAAGCGCCCGCAGCTCCGGCAGCGGAGGCCCGCGCGGAAGAAACTCCCGCCGCACCTGCTGAGGAAGCTCCTGCCGCTGCACTTTCCGAAGAAGCGCCAGCCGCTTCGGGCGGCGAAAGCCACGACGTCACCCTCCCCGCCCTGGGCGAAAGCGTTACCGAAGGCACCGTCACCCGCTGGCTGAAGGCCGTGGGCGACACGGTAGCTGTCGATGAGCCGCTGCTCGAGGTGTCCACCGACAAGGTTGACACCGAGATCCCCTCTCCCGTTGCCGGCACGCTGCAGGAAATCCGGGTCAACGAAGACGAAACTGCCGAGGTTGGCGCCGTCCTCGCCGTCATAGGCTCCGGCGCGGCAGCCCCTGCGGCTGCTGCCCCGGCACAGCCGGCACCCGCCGCTGCTGCCCCGGCCCCCGCAGCCCCTGCTCCGGCACCGGCTGCACCCGCTGCACCCAAGGCAGAAGCGGCTCCGGCTGCTCCTGCGCAGGCTCCGGCTCCGGCTCCTGCTCCGGCAGCCGCCCCGGCCGCAGCCGCGCCCGCCCAGGCTGCCGAGCCGGCCGGGAACGGCGAGTCCGGCTACGTGACCCCGCTGGTCCGCAAGCTGGCCAACCAGCACGGTGTTGACGTCTCCGCGCTCTCCGGCACCGGCGTCGGTGGCCGCATCCGCAAGCAGGACGTGCTCGCGGCAGCAGAAGCCAAGGCCGCCCCCGCAGCAGCCCCGGCCAAGCCGGCCACCGCTGCAGCCCCGGCTGCGTCCGGACCGTCTGCCTCCTCCCTCCGCGGCACCACTCAGAAGGCTCCGCGAATCCGGCAGGTCATCGCCCGCCGCATGCGTGAGTCGCTGGACCTTTCCGCCCAGCTGACCCAGGTGCATGAGGTCGACATGACCCGCATCGTCAAGCTCCGCGCCGCAGGCAAGGATAACTTCCTGGCCACCAACGGTGTGAAGCTGACCTACCTGCCCTTCATCGCCAAGGCCGTAGCCGAGGCTTTGAAGCAGCACCCGAAGCTGAACGCAGAGTACAACGAGGAAACCCAGGAGATCACCTACCACAACGCCGAGCACCTGGCGATTGCGGTGGACACGGAAAAGGGCCTCCTCGTTCCCGTCATCTCCAACGCAGGCGACTTGAACCTGGGCGGCATCGCCGGGAAGATCGCCGATGTTGCCTCCCGGACGCGCCAGGGCAAAATCGGTCCTGACGAGCTGTCCGGCGGCACCTTCTCCATCACCAACATCGGCAGCGTGGGGGCCCTCTTCGACACCCCAGTCATCAACCAGCCGAACGTCGCCATCCTCGGGACCGGCGCGATCGTGAAGCGCGCCGTTGTAGTGGCCGATGAGAACGGCGACGACTCCATCGCCATCCGCTCCATGATGTACCTCTCACTCACGTACGATCACCGACTGGTTGACGGCGCGGACGCCGGCCGCTTCCTGATGTCCCTGAAGGCCCGCCTTGAAGAAGGCGCCTTCGAAGCGGACCTGGGGCTCTAACGTCCGGGCTTGAAACGAGCAACGGCGGGGCGGGAGCCGGCGGGAAACCACCGGCACCTGCCCCGCCTCTTTCGTTTGGGCACGACTTTTCGCTTGCCCTGTGCGTGGCTTTGCTACATTGCGTAGAAACGACTGGATAAGCTGATCCCATGACTATCGTCCTCAGCATCCTGGTGTTTCTGCACATCGTCGGCGCCGCAATGATCGTTGGCTACTGGATCGCCACCATCAAAGAGCCCACCGTCCACCCCCGCCAGCGGGACGGCGCCTTCCTGCAGCTTCTGACCGGCATCGCCATGATGGGCATCATTCCCATGCTGCCCAACGCTGACCCCAACTACGTCAAGCTGGGCATCAAGTTCGCCATCGGCCTCGCGGTCGCCGTGCTGGCCGTGATCGGCACCCGAAAGGTGAAGAAGGGTGAACCGGTCTCCACCGGCCTCGCCCACGGCGTTGGCGGACTGGCCCTGGTCAACATTGCCATCGCCACGCTCTGGAACTGATCGCCCACGCACCACCCACGACGGCGCCGCTCCCCACTGCGGGGAGCGGCGCCGTCGGCGTTTAAGCACCTGGGTGGTCATAATCCACTGAGAGCGGACAGTCCGTGCAAGCGTGCAGCCGAATCCCTAGGATGGGAACCGGCGGGGGCGGCAACGGCCGGCCCCGGTTCGTATCGACCTTGAGGAGTGGACATGGCAGCAACACGCACCGCACACACAGTATGGAACGGCGACCTTATGTCGGGGTCCGGTCAGACCACGCTGGACAGCTCCGGCCTGGGCACGTTCGACGTCACCTGGAAGGCGCGCACCGAGGCCGCCGAGGGGAAAACCAGCCCCGAAGAGCTGATCGCCGCAGCCCACGCGAGCTGTTTCTCGATGGCATTCAGCCATGCACTGGCACAGGCCGGCCACGCCCCCGAGGAAGTCAACACCAAGGCGGACGTCACCTTCGTTCCGGGCACCGGCATCACCGGCAGCCACCTGACGATGTCGGCGAAGGTCCCGGGCCTCTCCGAAGAGGAATTCCAGCGGATCGCCGGCGAGGCCAAGACGGGCTGCCCCGTATCGGCGGCTCTTGCCAGCATCGATATCACATTGGACGCGACCCTGCAGTCCTAATCACACCTTGCGGTAAGCCGCGAGCACAAAACAAAAGGCCCTGCCCCCGCCCGGATAACCGGCGGGAGCAGGGCCTTTTGGTCTGCTGCGGTCGCTGTCAGCTGTGGCGGGCCGGGAGCGGCGCGGGCCGCAGGCGGCGGTAGCCTTCACGCGCCGGGGGCCGGTCGGTGGGCAGTTCCTGGATCATTTCCCTCAGGGCGCCGATGCCGTATTCCAGCTGCGGATCCCTCCCGGCCGCATAGGCGTGCGGCGGGTAGGTGACTTCGATGTCGGGATCCACGCCGTAGTTTTCCACGGACCATCCCACACCGCCGCCAAACC
This sequence comes from Pseudarthrobacter sp. TAF60_1, assembly GCF_052113505.1. Lineage (NCBI taxonomy): Bacteria > Bacillati > Actinomycetota > Actinomycetes > Micrococcales > Micrococcaceae > Pseudarthrobacter > Pseudarthrobacter sp. TAF60_1. Next base: position 108,117 of record NZ_JBFRDI010000004.1, on the reverse strand, counting down.
AGGTAGCGTAGCGCGGCTGGGTGACGCCGGTACCGTCAGCCAGGGAGAACCTGTTATCGATCCCCACCACACCGCCCCAGGTCCGTGTGCCGATGACAGGCCCGATGCCCCGCAGCTTGGACACCTGGGTGATGATGTCGCCGTCGGACCCGGCAAACTCATCGGCGAGGATGATCACCGGACCCCGCGGAGCGTGGTGCGGGTACGTGCGCGGGCGTTCCCCGCGCGGCATGCTCCAGCCGGTAACCTTCCGGCCGATCAGCTCGGCCACGAGCTGCGATGTGTGGCCGCCGCGGTTGCGCCGGACGTCCACAATCAGCCCGTCGAGGGCCGTCTCGGTGTCCAGGTCCCGGTGCAGCTGCGCCCAGCCGTTCGCCATCATGTCCGGGATGTGGAGGTACCCGTAGCGGCCGCTCGAAGCCTCCCGGACGGTCCTGCGGTTCGCCGCCACCCACTCCTGGTAGCGCAAGCGTTCCTCGTCCTTGACCGGAACGACGGCGATGCGCCGCTGCTTGCCCGCATCGGCTCCGTGGCCGGGACCATTGCGGAGGGTAAGTTCCACAGCGCGTCCGGCGGCGCCCACCAGCTGCATGGCCGGTGTCACGGTGCCGGACAACGGCACGCCGTCAATGGCGAGGAGCACGTCCCCGGCAACGGCGGCAGCACCCGGGCGCGTCAGCGGCGAGGTGGCCAACGGATCGGACGACTCTCCGGCAAGGATGCGCGTGATCTCCCAGCCGGCGGCCGTGAAGACGAAGTCGGCGCCAAGCCGTCCCTGACCGTTGCTGCCGTTTTCCGTGACCATGGCGGGCCGGACATAGGCGTGGGACGTGCCCAGTTCCCCGTGGAGTTCCCAGAGCAGGTCCACCAGGTCGTCGTGCGATCCCAGCCTGTCCACCAACGGACGGTACCGTTTGTGGATCGAATCCCAGTCCTGGCCGGCCATGTCCTCAGTCCAGAAGAAATCACGCTGCAGGCGCCAGGCCTCGTCAAAGGCCTGGCCCCAGACGCTGACAGGGTCCATCATTACGCGGATCCTGCCCAGATCAACCTTGACCAGCTGGCCGGATTCCTCGTCTGCCTTGGCGGTGGAAGGAACAACGCTGACCTGCTTGTCGTTTATCAGCACCACCTTTTCGCCGTCGCTGGAGACACGGTAGCTGTCCACGGCCTCAACCAGGGTGACGGGTTTGCGCCGTGCCAGGTCGAACCGGACCAGGCTGGGCCGGGCGTCCTTGTCTTCCTGGCTGGCCTTGCCGTCCCCCGTGACACCGGCCAGTGCCCAGTCGAGCCAGAGCAAAGCTCCCTCGGTGGCTGTCAGGGCGGTGTAGTTGCCCTGCGGCACAGGGACGCCGATGACGCGGTGGGCGAGGCCCTCCGGATCCACGTGGACGGGGGCCACTGCTGCCTCGTCGGCTTCGTTGACCGCACCGGCGGAAGGTGCCAGGTCCACGGACGGACCAAAGGGCGACGGCGTTGCCGCCGCAAGAGCCACGAGGTAGGGCTTGATGGGGCTCGGGAACGAAAGGTCGAACGAGTGTCCGTCATAGACCGGGTCAAAGCTGCGGTTGGACAGGAACGCCAGGAACTTCCCGTCCGGTGTGAAACTCGGGGATCGGTCACAGAAGCGGCCGTCAGTGACCTCAACAATTTCCTCGCCCAACTGCGCCACACTCGCTAGCCGCAGCCGGCTCCGGGAGCCGAACGACGTAACCGGTTCCGACCAGGCCAGCCACTGTGAGTCCGGCGACCATGCCAATTCCTCGATGGTGCCCTCACCGATGCTGGTGACCAGAGACAGCTCGCCCGTGGCCGTGTTGGCCACGTACACGTCGCCGAAGGAAGTCCCCACTGCAAGCCACTTGCCATCGGGGCTGGCTTCCAGGGCGCTGGCGCGCGACGGCTTCGGGAAGGCGATGCGGGACGGGCCCGCAGGAGCGTCGCCCGGGGCGGCGGCGGATTGGCCCTCGGCAGCACCGGCGGCGGTCTTGCCGGCGGCAGCGGGGCCGGCGCCGGTGGAGGCGGCATCATCGGCAACCACGACGTCGGCAGTCACCACTCCTGCGGGGCCGGCCGCCGGAACGGGGCGGGGAAGCTGCGGGGCCGGCTCCTCCTCCGCGGCGCCATCACCGGTGGCGGCAGCGGCCGGGATCGCGGGTGCTTGGGTTGCCGGGGCGCCAGTAACAAGCGTTGCAACTTCGGCAGCGATTTCCTTGATGTAGATGGCCTCCACACCGTCGTGGTCGGCGACGTAAGCAAGGCGGCCGCCGTCGAGCGGTCGGGGCAGCCGCGCCCGGACTCCGGGGGTGGCTTCGACGATGCGGGAAGGGCCGTCCTTGTGCCGGATCCAGTGGACGGTGCCGTGGGCCTCGACGGCGCTGGAGGAGCCGGAGGCGTCCGGGACCACCGCGCCCAGGTGCTTCGCAACCTTCAGCAGAGCGGGGCGCCGCGACTGCGACGCCGAGCCCAGGGTGATATCCAGCCGCACGGCCTCCGAGGACAGATCATGGAGGACCCAGAGCTCGCCCGCGGATTCGAAGACCACCCTTTCGCCGTCGCTGGCTGCGTGCCTGACGTAGAAGTCTTCGTGGTCCGTGTGCCGGCGCAGGTCGCCGCCGCCGGGAAGCACCGAATACAGATTGCCAAACCCCTCGTGGTCAGAGAGGAACGCCACCCGCCCCTTCACCCACATCGGGTCGGTGAGGTTTCCGTCCAGTTCGGGAACGAGCCGTTCGAACTCACCGTTGCCGTCGGCATCGATCCACAGCTTGCCGGCGGTTCCCCCGCGGTACCGCTTCCACCAGGCCGGCTCGCGGGAGAGCACGCTGGCCAGGACAACCGGCCGTTCGTCGCCGACTTCCGGGCCAAAGGCCACGGACTCCACCGGTCCGAAGGGAAGCTCCTCGGCCCAGCCGCCCTCAACGGGCAGGCTGTAGGCGTACGTGTGCCGGCTCTCGGCTTGGCGGAAGGCGCTGGTCACCACGACATCACCGGCGGCGGTGAAACCCTTGACCTTCGTGGTGCCATGGCCGAAATACGTCAACTGACGGTAGCCACCGCCGTCGACCTCGGCCGAAACCACTTCCGGCGCTGTCCCCTGGATGACAGTCCAGACCAGCCGCTTGCCGTCGGGAGTGAAGCGGGGGTTGCGGGCGGGCAACTGCAGTGACGAAACACGCCACGCCCGGCCACCGCTGAGCGGCGCGATCCAGACGTCGTCCTCTGCCACAAAGGTGACCAGATCGCCGTGGACATGCGGAAATCGGAAGTAGCTCGAAGAAGTCATCGTTCGATCATAGTCAACCCGCACGGAGGTCCCGGGAGGTGGGGCGGTTCCGTCAAGGGTTGGGCCATGGTGAGATGGATCATGCACATTGTCATTGCCGGAGCCTCCGGGCTGATCGGGACACATTTGTCCGCAACGCTGCGCGAAGCCGGCCATGAGGTGGTTACCTTGGTCCGCCGCAAGCCCTCCTCTTCCGCTGAAATCGAATGGGATCCCGCAGCCCACCGCCTGGACCCGGCGGCGCTGGCCGGTGCTGACGCGGTGATTAATCTGTCCGGCGCCGGGATAGGCGACAGGCCCTGGACCCGCCATCGGATCACCGAGCTGTTCACATCGCGCCTAAGTGCCACGCGCACACTGGTTGATGCCATGGGCAGGCTCGACGCGCCGCCCGGGACGTTCATCAACCAGTCAGCTTCCGGGTACTACGGAGACTCAGGATCCGCGCAACTCCAGGAAACCGCCTCGCCGGGTTCGAGCATCCTGGCCCGCCTCTGCCTCGAGTGGGAGGCTGCCGCGCACGAGGCACCAGCTCCCGTCCGAGTGCTCACAACCCGTACGGGGATTGTGCTCAACCGGTCCGGCGGCGCGCTGGGGCGTTTGCTTCCACTGATCCGCCTCGGCGTCGGCGGTCCGCTGGGCAACGGCAGGCAGTACTGGCCCTGGATCACGTTGCCCGACGTCTCAGCGGCCTTCCTTTTCCTGGCCACCTCTGCAATCCGCGGTCCGGTTAACGTGTGTGCGCCCGAACAGGCAGACGTGAACACGCTGACCGCTGCCATGGCCTCGGCCTTCCACAGGCCGGCCATCTTCCGGGTGCCCGCACCCGCACTGCGCCTGGTCATGGGAAAACTCGCCGACGAGCTCCTGCTGCCGAGCCAACGCATGGAACCTGCCGTCCTGAAGGCAGCAGGATTCCAGTGGCAGCACCCCTCCCTTGACCAGGCCGCCGCTTGGGTCGCCGGGAACTGAGCCACAGGAGCCGGATTGTCAGGAGCCCGGGAGGACATCGGTAATCCGCCACTGCCCCTCCAAGGTAACCAGCACAAGCCGAAGAGCCTGTTTTGTGCCGGCGGCAGCGGCTGCTACCGCCGCGCCGGAGCCGTCCTGTTCCACGTACGGCGATGTCGCCGACATGACTCCCACTATCGCCTGGCCAGCTGAAGCTCCGGGCTGAACCTGGACGTCGGACACTGTGCTAGTGAATCCCGCGAGGATATGACCGGATCCGCGGAGCTCGTCCTTGAGTCCTGCGTCGGTGGCTGCCGCCGCGGAGCCCGGAGCGTTAACAAGGTCCAGGAGCTCCAGCCGGCCCGAGCTGAACGCCAGTGAGCGGACGGCAGCTAGCCCGTGGACCGCCACGGCAGGGTCCTGTGAACCCAGCTGCGCGGCGACGGCAACCGGAATCCCGCGGTTGTCGGTTCCGTTCGCTGCCTGACCGGACGGCACCAACTCGACCCCATTCCGGGCTTCCTGGGCCGAGCCGCTGCCGCCTGCCGGCTCGCCGTAGCCGGCCAGGCCCGTGAATGGTCCGCCAGGCCCGAAGGCGCCGGCCGTCCAGATGACCCCTGCCACCACGGCAGCAGCGCCCGCGGCCAGCAGCACTGTCCCGCGCCGGTGCACCGCCTTCGGCACCCGGCTGCCCTGCGCCCGTGAAACGGCGCCCGGCCTCGGGGAGTCGGCGCCCGGCTGGACGGCGTGCCTGCCGCGGGGCGTGGTGTGGTGTTCTCCTGTATCCAGGGACAGCCCGGCAGGAAGATCCGCGTCTGCAGTGCGGGGTTTGGGCTCTGATGCATCCTCCTCGGCAGGGAAAGGGAGTGCCTGACGAACTCCGATGAGGCCGGACCAGCGCGACGTCGAGAGTCTTCTGTGCCAGGCCCGCAGGCCGTTCCGGACAGCACCGTCGGGACGCTCCGGAATGCGACGACGGGTCAGTAGTTGCGGGATAACCGTCGCATGGACAGAGGACGCGAGGTCGATCGGCAAGGGCGGCGCGCTGCGGTAGATCGCCGTCGCCAGCTCAACGGCGGTAGGTCGCAGCCGCCGGTCCTCATTCAGGCCGCCCTCCAGGGCTGCGGCCAGCTCGGGTGGTACCTCCGGGAGCAGGAGCGATAGCGGTGGTCGGTCCGCACTCCGCCGCGGCGCCTCGCCCGTCAGGCAGTACCAGCCCAGGGCCGCCACCGAAAAGACATCACGTTCGGGCTGCAACCCGGCCCGCACTGCATCCACCGGCGCCGGATCCATAAAGCCGGCCGTGCCGTGGTCAGCCACTGCCGATGCATCTCCCACCATCCTGGCGATACCGACGTCGGACAGCATCGGTTTGCCATGCCCCGTAAACAGGACGTTTCCGGGCGAGACGTCGCCATGCGTGAACCCTTTGGCGTGCAGGTAACCCAGCACCTGGGCGATGGGGGTCAGTACGGTGACCGTCTCCCCGACGGGAAGTTTGCGCCGGCTGCCAACCAGTTCTGCCAGTGAGCCGCCGGGCGCATAGTCCAACAGCAGGCCAATCCCGGTGCCGTCGGTCTCCGCAGCCCCTGCCGGCCTCGGCTGCCGCGCGAACCGGAGGGCATCGTGTGCCTTGATGAGATGCTGGTGGTCCAGCACCGAAAGAATGCGGATCTCACGGCGGACCCCTTCCTCCCCGGGCGCTTCGGCAGCCGGCGCGACGTCACCGCCGCCCCCTGCAGTGCCAGCCTCACCGCCGAGGCACTTCAGCGCAAACTCCCGGCCGGTCCTTTCCTCCGTGACCAGCCACACCGTTGAGCTTCCGCCGCGGCCCAACATGCGGCCCACGAGGAAGCCCGGGACGTCCGGAGCAGTGAAATGATCCATGACTCATGTCTAGCGGAATCCCGGAATCCGCGCAGAAGTTATCCACAGGCAGTGAGCGTCGCTGTACTCCCGGGCGGCATGAGAGGTCCGCCACTTATATCGGACCCCTTAGGAACCGGGGTCTAAGCTGGATGGCATGACTCTTGAGTTTTCACAGGTGGGTCTCGCCCCGGACTTGGTCGACTACACACGAGGCTGGGACCTGCAACGCGAAATCCACGCCAAAGTTGTCGCAGCCGAGGCACCCAGCACGGTTCTGATCCTTGAACACGCCGCCGTCTACACGGCAGGCAAACTCACCGAAGAGCACGAGCGCCCGCTCGACGGAACGCCCGTTATACCTGTGGACCGCGGGGGCAAGCTCACCTGGCACGGACCGGGCCAGTTGATCGCCTACCCCATCCTCAAGCTGAAGAACCGGTCAGGCATCCGTGACTACGTTGAACGGCTCGAGGCCGTCATGATCGCTGTTATGGCTGACTATGGCATCAACGCCGAGCGCATCAAGGGACGTGCCGGCGTGTGGATCACGGCGGATGACAAAGGCCCGGACCGGAAAATTGCCGCGATCGGCATCCGCGTCCTGGATGGTGTAACCATGCACGGTGTGGCCATCAACTGCAACAACGACCTGGCGCCCTATGCCCAGATCATTGCCTGTGGCATCACCGACGCCGGCGTCACCACGATGTCCATCGAAGCCGGCAGAACCATCAATCCGAGTGACATAGCAGACCGGTTTATGGACGAGTTCCGCAAACATGAAGAAGCTCTCGTAGCAAACCCCGAAGGAGCGCTCCTGTGACATTGGCACCAGAAGGCCGGAAGCTGCTGCGCGTTGAGCAGCGTAACTCCGCTGTACCCGTGGAGCGGAAGCCGGAGTGGATCAAGGCCAAGGTCCAGATGGGTCCCGAGTACGTCCAGCTCAAAAACCTCGTGAAAAAGGAAGGCCTGCACACGGTCTGTGAAGAGGCGGGCTGCCCGAACATTTTCGAGTGCTGGGAAGACAAGGAAGCCACGTTCCTGATCGGCGGCTCCGAATGCACCCGGCGCTGTGATTTCTGCCAGATCGACACGGGCAAGCCGTCCCCGGTGGACATGTTTGAACCCACCAAGGTGGCCCGCTCGGTCCAGGCCATGCAGCTGCGGTACGCCACCGTGACCGGTGTGGCCCGTGATGACCTCGAGGACGAGGGTGTGTGGCTGTACGCCGAGACGGTGCGGAAGATCCACGAGCTGAACCCGGGCACCGGCGTGGAGCTGCTGATCCCGGACTTCTCCGGCAAGCCCGAGCACATCGCGGCGATCTGTGATTCCAAGCCTGAGGTCTTCGCGCACAACGTCGAGACAGTGCCGCGGATTTTCAAGCGGATCCGGCCGGCGTTCCGGTATGAGCGGTCCCTGGATGTCATCACCCAGGGCCGGAAGCTGGGCATGGTGACCAAGTCCAACCTGATCCTGGGCATGGGCGAGACCCGGGAGGAGATCTCCGAGGCGCTGCGGGACCTGCACGAGGCCGGCTGCGACCTGATCACCATCACCCAGTACCTGCGCCCGTCCGAGCGGCACCTGCCCGTGGACCGGTGGGTCAAGCCGCAGGAGTTCGTGGACCTGCAGGATGAAGCAACAGAGCTCGGGTTCCTCGGCGTCATGTCCGGCCCGCTGGTCCGTTCGTCCTACCGTGCCGGCCGGCTCTGGGCCACCGCGATGCGGAAGAAGGGCTGGGAAATCCCGGCCGAGCTCGCCCACATCGAGTCCTCCGGCAGCACCCGCCAGGAAGCCAGCTCACTGCTCGCAGCACGCTCCTAAACGATTCCCCACCTCATTGCCGCCCAGGGCCGGCGCCGGAGTCATCCGGGGTCCGGCCCTGAGCCGTGCATCACGTAGAATTAAGGCACTATGGCGAATTCCCCTGACCCCCGCACGTCCAGTTCTTCAGCCGCCGGCTCTTCAGCCGTTACGCCGAAGCGTGGCCTCTTCTCCCGCAAGCCTAAAGAAGCGAAGGTCAAGAAGCCCAGCCGGCTCAAGCAGATCGGCGAAGTCTTTAACATGACCCGCCGCCACGACCCGATGGTGCCGTGGCTCATGCTGCTGGTGTTCCTTGGCGTTGTGGCCATCAGCTTCCTGGTGGGCTTCTGGCTGGAGAACTGGATCACGGGCCTTTTGATCGGCATTCCGCTGGGCCTCCTCGGGGCCACCCTGATCCTTTCCCGCCGGGCCGAGCGGGCGGCGTTCGCGCAGATCGAGAACCAGCCCGGCGCTTCAGGCGCCGCCCTGGGCACCCTCAAGCGGGGCTGGGTCACCGAAGACCAGCCCGTTGCGGTCAACCCGCGCACCCAGGATGCCGTTTTCCGCGCCATCGGCCGTCCCGGCGTCGTCCTGGTCAGCGAAGGCCCCACCGTCCGCGTCAAGCCGCTCCTGGACGCGGAGCGCAAGCGCCTGGCGCGCATCCTCCCGAACGTAACTGTCCACGTCATTGAGAGCGGCCGCGGCGAGGGCCAGGTTCCCATCAGCCAGGTTGCCAAGAAGATGGGGAAACTGAAGAACGAACTGACAAAGCTCGAGGTGAACGCGGTGTCCAAGCGCATCTCGTCATTGGGCAACCGCCTTCCCATCCCCAAGGGAATCGACCCCTACAAGGCGCGTCCCAACCGCGGACGCTAAGAACCTAGAACCGCCCCGGTTCCGGCTCAGGCTGGGCACCGGGGCGGTCTTTTTGTGGCGCCAACCGCCGCGTCAACGCATCCTGAGATCGGAGAAGCCCATTAAGATGCCGCTGAAAACTGTTCTTATCCGTACTTTCCGGATCCTGGCGGTCGCCGAGGCGTTCAGCTGGGCGGCCTTGCTGATCGGGATGTACTTTAAGTGGATCGCCAAGACCAGTGAGCTGGGCGTGGAGATCGCGGGACCGTTTCACGGCGCACTCTTCGTCGGCTACGGGGTGAGCGCCCTCGCGTTGTGGCGGCTCCAGCGCTGGCCGTTCCTTGTGGCGCTGTTTGCGGGGGTCTCAGCAGTCTTCCCCTTCGCTACGATCGCCTTTGAGCGCTGGGCGGGGAAACGCGGTCACCTCACCGAGCGCGCAGCAAGCACGACGGAAGTCAAAGAAACCGCAGGCGTCTAGGAGAAACCCGGGGCGTAAGTATCTAGTGCCGCACCAAGACTGTGTTCATGGCTTTGTCGGGCAGGCCACGGTGGTCCGGGTCGAAGATCACGGCCGGAATCACCAGGCACAGGAGTACAGCCCTCACCAACCCGGCCAGCGGCCCCGCCGGCCCCCCGCCGATGCGGACAACGTGGATCCCCACTACCCGGTGGCCGATGCTGTAGCCGAGGGTGCCCACGAGCAGCATCTGCTCCACGGCAAATACTGCCAGGGTGGCCCAAGAGTCACCGGCGAAGGCAAAATTGCTGATCAGCAACGCAAGCCCCCAGTCCACCACGATGGCGATAATGCGGCGTCCTGCACGGGCGATGGAACCGGGGCCGGATTCGGGCAGCCCCAACCGCTCCCCCGGATACTTTGAAATGCCGGAAGTGTCCGGTCCGGTGAGCCAGGAGCCAATGTCGTTGCGATCTACCACCGTCCAATCTTACCGACTCGTCACCGTTCACTGCGTGAAATCCGCTGGACCGCAGTCTGGTCACCGGATAGCGTTGCGTGGGCAGGGCATTCTGTAACCTGCCCGAAACAATGCGGACACTGTCGGGAAATGACATGTCCATAAGGTTGGTAGCAGTTTCAAGCAATAGCCCAAGCAGGGAAACGCTGTTTCCCTGCCCTTCGGATTGCGCTGGACCAGACGGCTTGCAGCCAGATATTTACATATGCGATAGGAGCATAGATGTTCAAGAATGCGGACGAAGTCCTCAAGTTCATCAAGGACGAGGATGTCAAATTCGTCGATATCCGCTTCACCGACCTCCCCGGCGTCCAGCAGCACTTCAACGTGCCGGCCAAGAGCGTTGACGCTGATTTCTTCGTCAACGGCCAGCTCTTCGACGGATCCTCCATTCGCGGCTTCCAGGGCATCGCCGAGTCCGACATGCAGCTGATTCCGGATGTCACTACCGCATTCCTGGACACTTTCCGCATGGAAAAGACCCTTGCGCTGAACTTCTCCATCGTGAACCCGCGCACCGGTGACCCGTACCACCGTGACCCCCGCGGCGTGGCCGAAAAGGCTGAGGCCTACCTCGCCTCCACGGGCATTGCCGATACCGCGTTCTTCGCTCCCGAGGCCGAATTCTTCGTCTTCGACAACGTGCAGTACCAGTCCTCCCCCGAGGGCAGCTTCTACAAGATCGACTCCGAAGAAGCGCACTGGAACTCCGGCCGCGAAGAAGAAGGCGGAAACCTCGGCTACAAGACTCCCGTCAAGGGCGGCTACTTCCCGGTTTCCCCCACCGACAAGCAGGCTGACCTCCGCGACGCCATGTGTGTTGCCCTGGACGAGGCCGGCCTTGAGGTCGAGCGCAGCCACCACGAGGTAGGCTCCGCCGGCCAGGCCGAAATCAACTACAAGTTCACCACCCTGACCCACGCGGCTGATGACCTGCAGAAGTTCAAGTACGTCATCAAGAACACGGCCGACGCCTGGGGCAAGTCCGTGACCTTCATGCCGAAGCCGGTCTTCGGTGACAACGGCTCGGGCATGCACTGCCACCAGTCGCTGTGGACCAATGGCGAACCGCTGTTCTACGACGAAAAGGGCTACGCCGGCCTGTCCGACACTGCACGCTGGTACATCGGCGGCCTGCTGCAGCACTCCTCCGCAGTGCTGGCGTTCACCAACCCGACGGTGAACTCCTACCGCCGCCTGGTCAAGGGCTTCGAAGCTCCGGTCAACATGGTTTACTCGCAGGGCAACCGCTCCGCCGGTATCCGCATCCCGATCACGGGTTCCAACCCGAAGGCCAAGCGCATCGAGTTCCGCGCACCGGACCCGTCCTCCAACCCCTACCTGGCCTTCGCTGCGCAGCTGATGGCCGGTATTGACGGCATCCGCAACCGCATCGAACCACCCGCCCCCATCGACAAGGACCTCTACGAGCTCCCCGCCGAGGAAGCCAAGGACATCCCCAAGGCACCGGGAACGCTGGAAGAAGCCCTTGAGGCACTCCGCGAGGACAACGAGTTCCTGCAGGCCGGTGGCGTGTTCACCCAGGACCTGATCGACACCTGGATCGATTACAAGTACGAGTACGAGATCCGCCCGCTGTCCCTGCGCCCGAACCCGTACGAGTTCGAGCTCTACTACGGCGTCTAGCACACCGCAGGGCTGACCCGTTCAGCCCAAAACAGTCCGCCCGGACAGCCAGCAGCATTGCTGAGCCGTCCGGGCGGACTTTTTTGCATCCGGCCAGCTGCGGGGCAAGGTGGAGGCTGGCTCCAGACGTGCTGAGACCAAGAGCCAGCCCCCTGACGTGTGCTCCCCCGGACGAAGACTTTCTAGCCTTCCCCCCAACAAGGACTGAAGAACACCGCCACCCACATGATGGGTCAATGTGCGCCCAGAGGCAATGCTGTGGCTCCGTGTCTCGCCGAATTATCCCGTAAAGGCGCGGAACATGATCCGCTGAGGCCCGGCACTGCCGCCGAGGTACTGCCCGTAGTCAGCGAATCCTGCCTTCCGGTAGGCGGCCAGGGCTGCCGGGTTGTCTTCGTTAACTGACAGCACGACGCCGGTCTGACCGCCTCCGTGCCTCGCCGTGAGTTTAGCGGCAACCTCCACCGCCGCGGCAGCCGCGAGCTGTCCCAGTCCCCTCCCCTGCCGGCGCCGGTCGATCAGGAACCCCCGCAGCAACCAGGCGGATTCGTCATCGGGCCAGCCGGCGAGGGTTGCGGCTTCCGTTTGCAACGTCAGGATGCCGACGGCGGTCCCGTTGGAGTCAATGGCGCAGGGATGCCGGCTCTCCTCTTCCAGCCCCACAAGCGCCATCCGCAGGGCTTCACCCACGAACCTCCGGTGGGCAGGAATGACCTCGAGTCCGGCAATCTCCCCCAGCTTCACGGCGCGAGCGTCGTCGTCCACATCCTTCAGCGGCAACAGCCACACATTTTCAGCCATCAGAGTCACCCCTCCAACGCATCGCGCTGACCCGCTACGTACCGGTCTCCCGCCTAGAGAACCTTGGACAGGAAGTCCTGGGTCCGCTGCTGCTGCGGATTTCCGAACAGCTGCTCCGGCTTCCCCTGCTCGCAGATAACACCGTCCGCCATGAAGAGCACACGATCGGCGACTTCGCGGGCAAAGCCCATTTCATGCGTTACCAAGACCATGGTCATGCCTTCGCCAGCCAGGTCCTTGATAACCTGGAGCACCTCGCCGACCATCTCGGGGTCGAGCGCGGACGTGGCTTCATCGAAAAGCATGATGTCCGGGTTCATGGCCAGCGCCCGCGCTATCGCGACGCGCTGCTTTTGGCCGCCGGAAAGCGACGCCGGGCGGGCGTCGGCTTTCTCGGCCAGTCCAACCCGTTCCAGCAGCTTCAGGGCGGTTGCCCGTGCCTCGTCCTTGCCCTGCTTCTTCGACTCCACCGGCGCCAGCATGATGTTCTCAATGACCGACATGTGCGGAAACAGGTTGAAGTGTTGGAAGACCATGCCGATGTGGCGGCGGACCTCGTTGATGTCCACTTTGGGGTCCGACACATTGAAACCGTCCACGGTAACGTGACCTGCGGTGATGTCCTCAAGCTTGTTCAGGCAGCGCAGAAAAGTGGACTTGCCTGAACCGGAGGGACCGATCACGCAGACCACCTCGCCCTCGGCAACCTCGGCGTTGATGCCTTTGAGGACTTCATGCGCCCCGAATGACTTCTTGAGGTCCCTGACCGAGATCTTGCTGGCGGCGCTTACTGCTGTGCTCATTTGTTGAACCTCTTATCTGCAACGTTGGCCAGTTTGGTCAGGAGCATGATCACCACGAAGTACAGAACGGCGACAATCAGCAGTGTTTCGGTGATCCGGAAGTTTCCGGCGTAGATCTGCTGGCCTTGGTAAAGAAGTTCGGCGAAGCCGATGGCGAGCAGCAGTGAGCTGTCTTTAAGCATGATGATCAGCTGGTTTATTAGGGACGGCGTCATAATTTTGAAGGCCTGCGGGACCACAACCTTCTGCATGGACTTGGCGTAGCCCAGGCCCAGGCTGCGGCTGGCTTCGAGCTGGCCCGGGTCCACGGACTGGATGGATCCGCGGACGATTTCGGTGATGTAGGCACCCGAGTTCAGGCTCAGTGTCAGGACGCCCGCCACCCAGATGTCGATCGGCTGACCGGTGAGCTGAGGGATGCCGAAGTAGAAGAAGAAGGCCCAGACCAGCAGCGGGGTGCCGCGGAAGACGCTCACAAAGGTCGTCGCAATCCCGCGCAGCAGCACGCTGGTGGAGATCTTCAGGAAGCCCATGAACAGGCCGATTAGCATCGCGATCGCGAAGGAGATGGCGGTGACCAGCACCGTGTTGCCGAGGCCCTTCATGAGTGCCGGGAAGCTACTGACCAGCAGGTCCCAGAAGCTGGACGCGGTAGCCTGGGTCGGGTCCTTGAGGTACTTGTCCAGAATCTCCTGGTACTTGCCGCTGGACTTCAGCTCCCCCAAGCCAGTGTTGAACGCCTTCAGCAGTTCCGGGTTCTTGCCCTTGTTGACGGCGAAGCCATAGGAGCCGCCCTTCTCCTTTTCTGTCACGGCCTTCAGCCCGTTGTTCTGGCTGATCCCGTACGCCAGGACCGGGTAGTCATCAAAGACCGCGACGGCGTTCCCGGACTTCACAAGCTCGTACATGGTGGCGGACTGATCAAGGGACTTTACCGTGAAGCCGTACTTGTCCGCGATCGACTTGGCGAACGTTTCGCCCTCACTGCCGGTCTTGGCCGTGACAGTCTTGCCCTTGAGGTCCTCGTAACCCTTGAGGTCCGAGTTGGACTTGGCGACGGCCATTTGGACACCCGACTCGAAGTAGGGGTCGGAGAAATCGTAGATCTGCTTGCGGGGCTCGGTGATGGACATGCCGGCGATCACGCCGTCCACCTGGTTGGAGGACAGCGCCTGGAGGGCTGCGTTGAAGCCGAGCGACTTGATTTCGACGGCGAATCCCTGCTTTTTCGCGATCTCACGGATGATGTCCATGTCGATGCCGGTCAGTTCACCGCCTGAGTCGCGGAACTCGAACGGGGCGAACGTGGTGTCCGTGCCGATGACAAAAGTCTTGCCGGAGAGGCTCGACGGCGCGGCGGCCGGTTGCGCTGAACCGGCGGTGAGTGCCGGTGCGTCCGTCGGTGCCGCTGCGGCGCCGACGGCACCGAAGAGCATGACGGCAAAGGCCAGCAACGCTCCGATGACCGTGACCGTTCGCGGCCTGTTGGCCCCGGTCTGCTGGAGTCTGGACAAGTTCAAACAACCCCTAGGTATGTGCGGCAGCCGGCCCGTGGACCGGCAAACTAACCCCTAGAGGTTACCCGCATTTGGCGGCTATCGTCGCCGCCGCATCCGCCGTGGCACCAGCAGCAGGACCTGTCCGGCCGTCAATGCCCGTAAAACACCCGTTCGAAGACCGCACGCGCCCGCCGGCTCAGGCGCAGGTAGTCCTCTTCCAGCGTGGCGGCGTGGCCCGGTTCATAGCCACACCATCGGGCCACGGCTTCAAGGTCCCGCCGCGAGGACGGCAGCAGGTCCGAAGCCCTGCCGGTCCAGATGACGTTGGCCGAGCGGATCCGGCTGGCTAGCCGCCACGCATCTGCAAGGAGCTTCGCGTCTGCCACCGAAAGCAGGCCGAGGGACGCCGCCGCATCCAAAGCCTCCACCGTTGAGGTGGTCCGAAGTTCACGGTGTTTCCCCGCGTGCTGGAGCTGAAGGAGCTGCACCAGCCATTCGACGTCGCTCAGTCCCCCGCGTCCCAGCTTCAGGTGGCGTGCAGGATCAGCCCCGCGCGGCAAGCGTTCGGCTTCCACCCGGGCCTTAACCCTGCGCACCTCGCGGACGTCGTGCTCCGAAATATTCTCCGGGTACCTGATCGGATCGATGAGGGCGAGGAAGTCATGGGCCAGCGCGTCATCCCCGGCCATGGGCCGCGCCCGGAGCAGCGCCTGCGCCTCCCAGATCAGGGACCACCGGCGATAGTATTCGGCGAAGGAATCCAGGGAACGCACCATGGCGCCGTTCTTCCCCTCCGGGCGGAGATCCGCATCCATCTGCAGGACCCGTTCCGCCATGATGGCCGGCTTCAGCGGCTGCGTCAGAAGGCTGGAGACCTTGGAGACGATCCGGGCCGCCTGTTCCTGGGCCTCCTCCTCCGTGTAGCCGGGCAGGGCCCGATGCACGTACATCACGTCCGCGTCAGATCCGTACCCGATCTCGCGACCGCCCTGCCGGCCCATGGCAACGATCAGCATGGCGGTTTTGAGCGGCCCCTTCGCGGACACAATGCCTTCGGCTACCCGCAGGGCGCCCAGCACGGCCGCACGGTCCGTTTCCGCCAGCGCCGCCCCAACGTCGTCCTGGTTGAGCAGTCCCGCGGAGTCGGCAATCGCGATTCGCAGGATTTCCCTGCGCCGGATCAGGCGGATCAGCCGCATGGCGTTTTCCGGGTCGGAATGGCGCGACATCTTCGCGGTGATTTCCTGCCATTGGGCTTCGAAACCCAGCGGCACCAGATCTTTGTTCGTTCCCAGCCAGGCCACCGACTCCGGCGATACCTCCAACAGGTCAGCGATCAGGCGTGAGTTGGAAAGAACATGGCATAACCGTTCGGCCGCGGCCGTGGAGTCACGGAGCATACCCAGATACCAGTGCGTAGTTCCAAGCGCTTCGCTAACCCGCCGGAACGCGAGCAGCCCGGCGTCCGGATCAACCCCTTCGGCAAGCCAGTCCAGCAGGATGGGCAACAGCTGGCGCTGCAGGGCGGCGCGCCGGCTGACCCCGGCTGTCAGCGCCTCTATGTGGCGCATGGCTCCCTTGGGGTCAAGGTAGCCCAATGCTGCCAGGCGCCCCTGGGCTGCCTCCGGCGTCAGCTTGGTGTCTTCTGTGCTGAGTTTGGCTGCCGTGTTGAGAAGCGGGCGGTAAAAAATGCGTTCGTGCAGCTCACGGACGGATCTCTTGGTTTTCTGCCATTGTGCGAGCAGTGCGTCTGAATGGGGACGGTCCGTGGAGAACGGCCCAAGCACTGCCTTGGCCAGCGCGCGCAGCGCTGTTTCATTGACTGGCATGAGGTGCGTTCGGCGGAGCTGGAACAGCTGAATCCGGTGCTCCAATAGCCGGAGATAGCGGTAGGCGTGGTCGAAGGCCGCGGCGTCGGACCGGCCAATGTAGCCGCCGGCTGAGAGCGCCGCGATGGCGGCAGTGGTGTCCCTGCGGCGGAGTGACTCGTCGGATTTGCCGTGCACCAGCTGGAGCAGCTGAACCGTGAACTCAACATCACGGAGGCCTCCCCGGCCAAGCTTGATCTGGCGCTGCTCCTCGGCTGCAGGAATGTGTTCGGTCACGCGGCGGCGCATCGCCTGGACCGATTCGACGAAGCCGTCCCGCCCGGCGGAACTCCAAATGAGGGGTGCCACCGCGTTCTCGTAGCGTTCACCAAGTTCCCTGTCCCCGGCGATGGTGCGGGCCTTCAGCAGTGCTTGGAACTCCCAGCTCTCCGCCCAGCGGGCGTAGTAGCTCTCGTGGGAGGCCAGGGTCCGCACCAGCGGCCCGGACTTCCCCTCGGGGCGGAGGTTGGCATCCACTTCCCAGAGGCCCGGTTCCCGCGCCACCGAGGAAATCGCCCGGGAGATCCCGGCGGCCAAGGCAGTACCGATCGTGTTGGCCCTGGCATCGTCCAGGTCTCCGGCGTCGATGACGTAGATAACATCGACGTCGGAAATGTAGTTCAGTTCGCGGGCTCCGCACTTGCCCATGCCGATCACGGCCAGGCCAACGCCTGCCACTTCCACGGCGCTGAACTTTTCTGCCGCCTCCGCCCGGGATACCGCCAAGGCAGCTTCGATGGCGGCCCCTGCAAGGTCGGCAAGTTCAGCGCCGACGGCGGGCATAAAGTCCAGCGGGTCGGCGGCGCACAAATCCTTGACGGCAAGGTCCACCACCCCGCGGCGGTATGCCGTCCGTAACGCGGCATACGCCTCGGCGCCGGTTATCCCGGCCAGCGGCCTGGGCGACCTCGAGTCAGCCCGGACCGAGGAGAGAAGAGTTGCCCGCAGCTGCTCCGGATCCGCCTGCAGCGGTTCCGGGCTGGCGGTGACCTCGAAGGCCACCAGGTGTTCAGGATGCCGGATAAGGAATTCACCCAGCGCTTCCGAGGCGCCCAGGACCCGGTAAAGCGGCTCGCTGGTCTCCGGGTCGGCTGCAGCCAGGTCCCGGAGACCCGGATGTTTCTCGATCAGGCGGACCAGGGACTGCAGCGCGACGTCCGGGTTCGCAGCCATCTGCAGGCCCGCGAAGAGCCTCTCCTGGTCCAGGCCTTCCAGTTCGGGGGCAGCGAGGAACCTCTCGCCTTTCTCCAGGTCACTGAAGCCGGCCGAGATCAGGCGGCGGGCGAGGCTCACCGCCGCCGCCTAGAGGATGCCGAGGTTGCGCTGCAGTTCGTAGGGCGTCACCTGGAGCCTGTAGTCCTGCCACTCGGCCCGCTTGTTGCGCAGGAAGTGCTCGAAGACTTGTTCCCCGAGAATCTGCGGCATCAGTTCCGAGTCCTCCATGGACCGGATGGCGTCGTGGAGGCTGGCTGGCAGCGGATCATGCCCCATGGCACGCCGCTCAGCCGAGCTCAGCGACCAGACGTCATCCTCTGCGGCTGCGGGAAGTTCGTAACCCTCCTCGATGCCCTTCAGGCCCGCGCCCAGCAATACCGCGTAGGCGAGGTACGGATTGGCCGCCGAATCGATTCCGCGGTATTCGATCCGGGCTGACTGGCCCTTGCCGGGCTTGTACAGCGGCACTCGGACCAGTGCCGAACGGTTGTTGTGACCCCAGCTCAGGTAGCTGGGGGCTTCGCCGCCGCCCCAAAGGCGCTTGTAGGAGTTGACGAACTGGTTGGTCACCGCCGTGAACTCCGGGGCGTGCTTCAGAATGCCGGCGATAAACTGGCGCGCCGTTTTGGAGAGCTGGAACTCTGCGCCGGCCTCGTAGAAAGCGTTGGCGTCACCTTCAAACAGCGAGAAGTGGGTGTGCATGCCGGAGCCCGGGTGCTCGGTGAAGGGCTTGGGCATGAAGGTGGCATAGGTCCCCTGTTGCAGGGCCACCTCCTTGATGACAGTCCGGAACGTCATGATGTTGTCCGCCGTCTGGAGGGCATCGGCGTAGCGGAGGTCGATCTCGTTCTGGCCCGGGCCGGCCTCGTGGTGGCTGAACTCCACCGAAATGCCAACGGATTCCAGCATGGTCACCGCTGTGCGGCGGAAATCCTGGGCCACACCTCCGGGCACGTGGTCGAAGTAGCCTCCTTCATCCACCGGAATCGGCGAGCCGTCAGGGCCAGGCTCCTGGGACTTCAGGAGGTAGAACTCAATTTCGGGGTGCGTGTAGCACGTGAACCCCATATCCGCCGCCTTCGCCAGCGTGCGCTTGAGGACGTTTCGCGGATCGGCGGAGGACGGTTCACCGTCCGGGGTCAGAATGTCGCAGAACATCCGGGACGTCTGTTCAGTCTCACCGCGCCACGGCAGGATCTGGAAAGTGGAAGGATCCGGCTGTGCCAACATATCCGATTCGAAGACCCTGGCCAGGCCTTCGATGGATGAGCCGTCGAAGCCCAGCCCTTCTTCGAAGGCACCCTCAACCTCGGCAGGTGCCAGTGCCACCGACTTAAGCGAACCTACGACGTCGGTGAACCACAAACGTACGAACCGTATGTCACGCTCCTCGATTGTGCGCAGGACAAACTCTTGCTGGCGGTCCATGGTGGCCTCTTCTCCGGTCAACGTTCGTGCCCCGGGTCCGCGGAAGCGGCAGCCGGCAGCAGTTCACCATCACTTTACTAAGCAATCGATCCCGATGCGGGAGCCGCCGCCCCGCGTAACACAGGGTTAACATCGCAACGCCGCGCGATCCTGTCAACGCGGGGCATAACCGACCCCGTCCGGCGGCAACGTTATGGCGCGTATCACAGGACGCGTGACTGCAGGCGGGTGGCTAGGAGCCTCTGCGCCGCACTACGCTCTTGCCATGGCCACAACCAATAGCTCCGGCTCAAGCGCGTCCGCTGAAGTACCCGCACCCTACGGAAACGGGCCTGCACCGGCGCAGGCGCCGTCGTCGGGGGCCGCTGCCAAGCCAGCACCCAGAGTCCGCATCCACCACCTGCAGCAGGCCAAGCGTGACGGCACCAGGTTCGCCATGCTGACCGCCTACGAACAGTACAGTGCAGAGATCTTCGACCAGGCCGGCATTGACGTTCTTCTGGTGGGAGACTCCGCCTCCAACAACGTCTTTGGCAACGAGACCAGCCTGCCGGTGACGGTGGATGAACTCCTCCCGCTCTGCCGGGCCGTGGCCCGGTCGGCGAAGCGTGCCCTCGTGGTGGCAGACCTGCCGTTCGGCAGCTACGAGGTCTCGGCGCAGCAGGGCGTGGAAACCGGCGTCCGCTTCCTCAAGGAAGGCCTTGCCCACGCCGTCAAGATCGAGGGCGGCAAGTACTACGCCGAAACCGTCCGGGCCATGGTCCAGGCAGGTGTCCCCGTGATGGCCCACATTGGGTTCACCCCGCAAAGTGAACACGCACTGGGCGGCTACCGCGTCCAGGGCCGGGGCGACGATGCCCAGAGATTGATTGACGACGCCGTGGCGCTGGCTGAAGCAGGCGCGTTCAGTGTCCTGATGGAGATGGTGCCCGCGGAGACCGCCGCTGCCGTCGACGCGGCCGTGAGCGTGCCTACCGTCGGGATTGGCGCGGGAAATGCCACCACCGGGCAGGTGCTTGTCTGGCAGGACATGGCCGGACTCCGGGGCGGCCGGATGGCGAAGTTCGTGAAGCAGTACGCCGACCTCCGCACCACGCTCAGCGACGCGGCAAAGGCCTACGGCGAGGAAGTGCGGTCTGGACAATTCCCCGGCCCGGAGCACTCGTTCTAGCCCAGCCAGCTTGAGAGCGGGGCCTTACTCCCCGACTTTTGCGGCGCCGTCGTCGACCTTGATGGCGGACACTTCAAACTCCAGGGTGATTTTGTCCGATACCAGCACCCCGCCGGAGTCCAGCGTGGTGTTCCATTTAAGTCCGAAATCCTGCCGGTTGATGCGGCGGGAACCCTCGAAGCCGGCCCGGAGGTTGCCCATGGGATCCCGTTCCACACCCATAAAGTCGATCGGAATCGAAACCTCCCGCGTGACGCCCCGAATGGTCACGCTTCCGCTGACAATGAAGTGTCCTTCGTCTACCTGATCCACACGGTCGCTCACGAACGTGATCTCCGGGTAATTGGGGGCGTCAAAGAAGTCATTGGTCCGCAGGTGCTGATCACGGTCCGCATTACGGGTATCGATGCTCGCGACCTTGATGGTCAGCTGTACAGCTGACCGTTCGGGGGCCTCCGGGTCGACGGTGATGGTGCCCTCGAAGTCATTAAAAGCGCCGCGGACTTTGGTGACCATTGCGTGGCGGGTGGAAAAACCGATGCGCGTATGTGCCGGGTCGAATCGCCACTGACCTGCATATTCGGGCTTGATGTCTGCCATGATGCGCCTCCTCGCGGTACCAGTCAGTCTTCCTCGTTCTTTTCCCAGGATTCGTTGCGGGCACGGACCTTTTCCATCGCGTGCTCTGCCTCTTCACGGGTCTTGTACGGGCCAATCAGCTGGCTCCAGTCAGACAGCGCATCCTCTTCCACTTCATGGGTGTTCACGTTGTACCAGTACTCAGTCATCGATACTCCTCGTTCCGGCCGGCGGGAGCCCCTCTGTGATCCACGTAACCTAACAACTGATGCGGGCAGGTTGGGGCTTCCATTACTTGGCGTTCTGCGCCGCCTTATATGATCAATGTATGCCTTCCCTCGCCTCAACTGCACCTACCGGAACCCTGACCAGGGGAACCGTCAGTCCGCAGCTCCCCGTCCCGGCGTCCATCCCCCGGCCGGAGTACGTGGGCAAGCCCGGCCCGGCCAAGTTCACGGGCTCGGAGGTCAAGTCCGCTGAAACGATCGAAAAGATCCGGATTGCCAGCAAGATCGCGGCCCAGGCAATTGTCGAAGTGGGGAAGCATATCCAGCCGGGAGTCACCACGGACCAGCTGGACAAAGTGGGCCACGAGTTCCTGGTGGACCATAAGGCCTACCCGTCCACCCTGGGCTACCGGGGATTTCCAAAGTCCTTGTGCTCGTCGCTCAATGAGGTCATCTGCCACGGCATCCCGGACAGCACGGTGGTTCAGGACGGCGACATCATCAACATCGACATCACGGCCTTCATCAACGGCGTGCACGGCGACACCAATTACACATTCCTGGCCGGGGACGTCGATGAGGAATCACGCCTGCTGGTGGAGCGCACCCGCGAGTCGCTCAACCGGGCCATCAAAGCCGTGGCCCCTGGCCGCGAAATCAACGTGATCGGCCGTGCCATCCAGTCCTACGCAAAGCGCTTTGGCTACGGCGTGGTACGGGACTTCACCGGCCACGGTGTGGGGGAAGCATTCCACACCGGCCTGATCATCCCGCACTACGATGCCGCCCCTGCTTACAGCACCGTGATCGAGCCGGGAATGGTGTTCACCATTGAACCCATGCTGACCCTCGGCACCGTCGAATGGGACATGTGGGAAGACGACTGGACAGTTGTCACCCGCGACCACAAGCGGACCGCCCAGTTTGAACACACGCTGCTGGTAACGGACACCGGCGCCGAAATCCTCACCCTCCCCTAATCTCCCCCCGGTCAGCCGCCCGGCCTGCCCGCCCGCCCTGCCACGAACGGAACAACATTGGCCAACAAGGACGAGAAGTCGCACAAGAAAGCCCCGCTGATCGGCATCGACATCGGTGGCACCGGGATCAAAGGCGGCATCGTCGACCTGAAGAAGGGCAAGCTCCTTGGTGAACGATTCCGGGTTCCCACTCCCCAGCCCGCCACTCCCGAGGCCGTAGCCGAAGTGGTGGCACAGGTCGTGGCGGAGCTTTCCAGCCGTCCCGAAGCTCCGGCCGCCGACTCGCCGGTTGGCGTCACGTTCCCCGGTATCATCCAGCACGGTGTGGTGCATTCCGCGGCGAACGTGGACAAAAGCTGGCTCAACACGGACATCGATGCCCTGCTCACGGCACGCCTGGGCCGCCCGGTAGAGGTCATCAACGACGCCGACGCCGCCGGCCTGGCTGAAGCCCGGTACGGCGCCGGTGCCGGTATTGACGGCACCGTCCTGGTCATCACCCTGGGCACCGGGATCGGGTCGGCCTTTATCTTCAACGGCCATCTGGTGCCGAACGCCGAGCTGGGACACTTGGAGATCGACGGCTTCGACGCTGAAACAAAGGCCTCCGCCGTGGCCCGGGAGCGGGACGGCCTGTCCTGGGACGAATACAGCGTGCTGCTGCAGCGGTATTTCTCCCATGTTGAGTTCCTTTTCTCCCCGGAGCTGTTCATTGTGGGCGGCGGCATTTCCAAGCGCGCGGACGAGTACCTGCCCAACCTGAAGCTACGCACGCCTATCGTTCCCGCTAAGTTGAAGAACGAGGCAGGAATCGTGGGCGCCGCCGTCGAAATCGCCGTGAAGCATAAGCTCACCAAGTAAGCCAACCGGATGGCCATTGCGCACCGCATCGCTGGTGTGCGATTATTCCCGTAATCGTGATCCGTCGGCAGGAGGTGAGACCCATGAACGCAGTATCCGCAATGGGTGCTCCCCTGCAGTCCACGATTGCGCGGCTTAGGTAGTCGTCGCCGGGAGCGCCCGCCAGGCAATTCGCGAAAGGCGACTCCCTTGAACTCAACACCCCCTTCAACTCCGCATTTCACCTCGGCGGCCGCTTCGCGCCGGGCGCTGGTCCTCGGTGGCGGCGGATCGACAGGCAATGCGTGGCTGATCGGCGTCATCGCCGGCCTGTTCGATGCCGGCCTGGATATAACCGACGCCGAGCTGACCATCGGGACCTCGGCCGGATCGACGGCCGCGGCCCAGCTGGCCGGCGGCACCCCAACCGACCTGTTTGCCGCCATCCTCGCGGGGGCGCCCCAGCAACGGACCGGCCCCGCCGGGTCCTCCAGTGGACGCGTTCCGATCAGCCCGGTGGCAGACCACCTCGAGAGGACGAACAGGATCATCGCCGCCGCAAAGGATGCGGCTGAGATGCGCCGCAAAATGGGTGCGGCGGCACTCGACCTGGCCGCGGCGTCGGACGGTTCCGGGCAAACGCGGTGGCGCGCCACCGTCGCCGCGCGCCTGCCCGGCCAGCGCTGGCCGCAACGAACGGTGCTCATCACGGCGGTCGATGCCCATAGCGGTGAACCCGTCGTGTTCGACCGCCACAGCGGGGTCGAACTGGTGGACGCCGTCGCTGCCAGTTGTGCCAGCGGCTTCGCCTACAGCATCGGGGATAAACAGTACATCGACGGCGGCTATCGACGTTCCAGCGAGAATGCCGATCTGGCAGCCGGATGCGGGCGGGTGCTGGTGCTGTCACCCTTCGGCGGCAGAACACGGACCCCGCTGGAGTGGGGCACGCACCTCGGAGCCCAGGTCGAGGAGCTACGCGGGGGCGGGAGCAGAGTCGAAACGATCTTCCCGGACAGCAAGGCCGAGCACATGTTCGGCGCCAACGCGATGGATCCGTCGCAGCGTCCGCCCGCAGCCCGTGCCGGTTACGACCAAGGCATGGCGCTGGCGGGGCAGCTCATCGAATTCTGGCGCTGACGCGGTGGGGCTCTCAGCCACCGGCATCAGTGCTTACAGTGGGCTCTTTTCGGAACTTCTGGTGCCCTTTGCGGCCGGGCCAGCCGTTTCACCCACCGACTCGTGGCGTAGCAGGGAGATGGCCGTCTCGAAGTCTTCCAACGATTCGAAGGCCTGGTACACGCTGGCGAAGCGCAGGTAGGCAACCTGGTCCAGCTTCTGTAGCGGGCCCAGGATCACAAGGCCCACTTCGTGCGCTTCGATTTCCGCGGCCCCCGAGGCGCGGATCTGCTCTTCCACTTCCTGGGCAAGGAGCGCGAGGTCGTCTTCGCTGACCGGGCGGCCCTGGCACGCTTTGCGGACTCCGTTGATGACTTTGCTGCGGCTGAAGGGCTCGCCGACACCTGAGCGTTTGATAACCGAAAGGCTGGTGGTTTCCACCGTGGTGAACCTGCGCCCGCACTCGGGGCACTGACGGCGGCGCCTGATGGCCGAGCCGTCGTCAGCCATGCGGCTGTCCACAACGCGGGAGTCCGGATTGCGGCAGAACGGACAGTACACGGGGGCGCCTCCTCGATCTTCAGCTAGGGGTCTACGAGTGATCTTACGTCATGAAGGAGTCCGCACGCACTACATGTAGTGGTGGCCCAACTACATGTAGTGCCGAACGCTCCCTGTCCCGCGGAATCAGGCAGTCCCGGCGAACCGTGCCGTGACCGCCTCGCCGTGTGCCGGCAGGTCCTCGGCGCCGGACAGTCTGACGATGTGGCCGCGGACTTCCTGCAAGGCGGCCCGGCTGTAATTGACCACCTGGATGGCACGGAGGAACGTGGTCACGTTCAGGCCGGAGGAGAACGCCGCCGTACCGCTGGTGGGCAGCACATGGTTCGAGCCTGCACAGTAGTCCCCCAGGCTGACGGGACTGTAGTCCCCCACAAAGATGGCGCCCGCATTCCTGATTCGGGCGGCCACCGCGGAAGCATCCGCAGTCATGATCTCCAGGTGCTCGGCAGCATACGCATCGCAGGCCGCAACGCCCTGATCGAGGTCCTCCACAAGCACGACGCCGGACTGGGGCCCGGACAGTGCCTCGCACACCCTGGCTGAGTGCTTGGTGCCAGCTGCCTGCCGGTCCAGTTCGGCGCGGACCGCAGCGGCAAGTTCCTCCGAATCGGTGATGAGTACGGAAGCGGCTTTCGGGTCGTGTTCAGCCTGGCTGATCAAGTCGGCGGCCACAAGGTCGGGCCGCGCGGAGGAGTCTGCCAGAATGGCAATCTCTGTGGTCCCGGCCTCGGAGTCGATGCCCACCACGCCCTTGACAAGCCGCTTCGCAGTGGCCACAAAGATGTTTCCAGGACCGGTGACCACGTCAACGGGCTCCAGGGCCGGTCCCGCGTCAGAGGCATCCGCTCCGTAGGCGAACGCAGCGATGGCCTGTGCGCCGCCGATGGCGTACACCTCACTGATGCCCAGCAGGGCAGCCGCCGCAAGAATGGTGGGGTGCGGGAGGCCACCGAAGTCTTTCTGTGGCGGGGATGCCAGGGCGATGGATTCCACACCGGCGGCCAGCGCCGGGACAACGTTCATGATGACCGAGGACGGGTAGACCGCTAAACCGCCGGGAACGTAGAGCCCCACCCGCGAAACCGGCACCCAGTTCTGGCTCACCAGGGCGCCGTCGCCGAGTTCGACGTCGACGTTGCGCGGCCGTTGCCCGTCCGCGAACCGCCGGGCACGGCTGATGGATTCTTCCAGGGCGCTGCGCACGGCCGGGTCCAGTTCCGCCAGCGCCTTCGCCAGCGACTCGGCCGGAACCCGGGGGTGCACCTGGTCAACTCCGTCGAAGCGCCGGGCAAGGTCGCTGAGTGCAGAAAACCCGTGCTGGCGGACCGCGTCGATGATCTGGAGGACCTTTTCTTCCGCGTCAGCCACGGTGTTCCGCCGGGCGCGCGGAACGGCGGCGCGGAGGCCCGCCAATGTCAGTCCACGGCCCCGCAGGTCGACTGTGCGGAAGTTGACGGCCGCGGTTGGCGTGGTTGCTGGAGATTCAGGAGAAATGGTCACCCGTTCATTTTACGCGTCGGGCGCAGTGCCCCCGGCGACCGGTGCGCGCCCGGCGCCGGGTGCGGTCCCGGCGTCGGGTGCGGGCCCGGCGTCGGATGCGGTCCTGAGCAGGTTGAGCAGGCTCAGGGCAAATACTGATACTGCCGTTGCGGCCGGCCACAGCAGCAGCACGGATAACGAGCGGAGGGAGAACGCCACACTGGCGTTGATCGCCGCATCCACTGGCGGGCCCCACAACCGGCCTGACAACACGCCCGTCTGCCAGGCAACGACGGCGCCCACCAGGCCGCCGGCCAGGCTGAGGAGGAATGCCGGCTGCTCGGCACGGCCGCCCTTGTCGGTGAGGAAGACGGCCACCAGGCACCCGGCTAAGACCAGGAGACCGCCGAGGGTCAGGTCCCGCGGCAGCCACACGTCCGGGTTGGCCCCGTCACGCAATGCGGGATTGCGGGTGATGAGGTTCAGCCCGCCGGGAGCGAGCAGCCACCACAGCAGCCCCGCTGGCACACCGCCGGCCGCGGCAGCAACAAACCATTTCCATGGCGGCCGGGCGGAAGGGTGGCTGAGGTGTTTTTCCATGAAACAAACCTTAACAAACGTGGGTGCGCATGGCCGCATGACGTGCGTGGTCGGCCGATTCCGCTGTGCACCGGCGGAGCAATACGCTTAAGGGAGAATCCATATGAGCATGTTTAGGAGCAGTTTTACAATGTCAGATGCAGCGCCGTTCGAGGGCACGTTCAAGGAAATGTTCCGGCGCCACGCTGCCGGCGTCGCGATCATCACGGTGAACTACCAGGGCGAACCGTATGGCTTCACGGCCACGTCCGTGGCATCGCTCTCAGCCCAGCCGCCGCGGTTCACCTTCAACATGGCCCGCAGCTCAAGCTCCTGGCCGGCCGTGGCCAACGCCACGCACCTCGGCGTCCACATGCTTGGACTGGAAAACCAGGCCCTGGCCGACCGCTTCGCACGGACCAAGGACCGGTTCGGCGGTGACCATTGGGAACTTGGACCACACGATGTCCCGATTCTCAAGGACGTCGCAGGCTGGCTGATCGGTAAGATCCAGATGCGCCTCTCCTTCGAGAACAACGCCGTGGTGGTCGTCGAAGTCGTGGCCGGCGCCGTTGGCGAGGACGGCTCGCCGCTCCTGTACCACGCAGGCAGTTATGGCCAGCCGGTCCCCCTGGACTACGAAATCTAGCCGGCGGACGACGTCCAGCCCGGCAACCTAGTAATCCAGGCAGGTCGGCCCGAGGAGGACCTTGAGGTCTCCGAACAGTGACGGGCTCGGGTTGACCCGGAGGTGCACCGGCAGAGCCATGACTTCAGTTCGGGTGTCTCCCTGCAGGTGCAGCCGGACTTCGGAATTCCCCCGGTGGTTCCGCAGGACGTCCCCGAGTTCGGTGACTACGGCTTCGGTGGCCTTGTGGGTGGGCATGGAAATCTGCAGCGGACCGTTTGTTCCCTCGCTGAGGTCCGGAACAGAGAGTTCCATGCAGTTCAAGGTGACTGCACCGTCGTCGCGCCGCTGGAGGCGGCCCTTGACCACCACAATCAGGTCCTCGGCCAGGACCGACGCGATCGGCCCATAAACCTGTCCGAAGAACATGACCTCCATAGAGCCGCCAAGGTCTTCGATTTCGGCGCGTGCGTAGGCATTGCCGCTCGCCTTGGCGATCCGGCGGCTCAGCGACGTGATCATGCCTGAGATGGTGACGATGGCGCCGTCGTGCGGGCCGTCGTCGGCAATGATCGAGGTGATGCTCTGGTCCGCGTGCTGGCTGAGGAGCCCTTCGAGTCCCTGGAGCGGGTGGTCTGAGACGTACAGGCCCAGCATGTCGCGTTCGAAGGACAGCTTGTCTTTCTTCTCCCACTCCGGCAGGTCGGGAATCTCAATGCTCAGCGATGCTTCGGACTCGGCTTCGTCGAAACCGGCGAAAAGGTCGAACTGGCCGATCGCCTCGTTGCGCTTGAGCGTGATGACCGAATCGATCGCCTCTTCGTGGATCATCGCCAAAGCACGCCTGTGGTGGTTGAGCGAATCGAATGCGCCGGCTTTGATCAGGGATTCAATGGTGCGTTTGTTGCAAACGACGGCAGGAACCTTGACGAGGTAATCTTTGAAAGACGTGTAGGCGCCTTCCTTTTCGCGCGCAGCCACCATGGCTTCGACGGCGTTGACCCCCACGTTGCGGATGGCTCCCATGCCGAAGCGGATGTCGTTGCCCACAGGCGTGAAGTTCAATGCGGACTCGTTGACGTCCGGCGGCAGCACGGTGATTCCCATGCGCCGGCATTCATTGAGGTAGATTGCCGATTTGTCCTTGTCGTCGCCCACCGACGTCAGCAGCGCCGCCATGTACTCCGGCGCATAGTGGGCCTTCAGGTATGCGGTCCAGTAAGAGATCACGCCGTACGCGGCCGAGTGTGCCTTGTTGAACGCGTAGTCGGAGAATGGGAGAAGGATGTCCCAAAGGGTCTTGACCGCGGCCATGGAATAGCCGTTGTCCTGCATGCCTTGGGAGAAACCGGCGAACTGCTTATCCAGCTCGGACTTCTTCTTCTTGCCCATGGCACGGCGGAGGATGTCTGCCTGGCCCAGCGAATAGCCAGCGAGTTTCTGCGCCACGGCCATGACCTGCTCCTGGTACACGATGAGGCCGTACGTCCCGCCGAGGATCTCCGCGAGGGGTTCCTTGAGCTCGGGATGGATCGGAATGACTTCCTGGATCCCGTTCTTACGGAGCGCATAGTCCGTGTGCGCGTTGGCACCCATGGGACCGGGGCGGTAGAGGGCCAGGACAGCGGAGATGTCTTCGAAGTTGTCAGGCTTCATCAGCTTCAGGAGCGCACGCATGGGACCGCCGTCGAGCTGGAACACGCCCAGGGTGTCGCCGCGGGCCATCAGCTCGTAGGAGGCGACGTCGTCCAGCGCCAGGCTGTCCAGGTCCAGATCGTGGCCGCGGTTGAGCTTGATGTTCTCCAGGGCGTCCGAGATGATCGTCAGGTTTCGCAGACCCAGGAAGTCCATCTTGATCAGCCCCAGGCCTTCGCAGGTGGGGTAATCGAACTGCGTGATCACCTGGCCGTCCTGGATGCGGCGCATGATGGGGATGACGTCGATGATGGGGTCCGAGGACATGATGACGCCCGCCGCGTGGACTCCCCACTGGCGCTTCAGTCCCTCGATGCCGAGCGCGGTCTCGAAGACCTTGGCCGCTTCAGGGTCGGTGCTGATCAGCTGGCGGAAGTCCCCCGCCTCGCCGTACCGCTTGGACTCCGGGTTCTGGATGTCGGCGAGCGGAATGTCCTTGGCCATCACGGCCGGCGGCAGGGCTTTGGTGAGTTGCTCACCCATGCTGAACGGGTAGCCCAGCACGCGGGAGGAGTCCTTGAGCGCCTGCTTGGTTTTGATGGTGCCGTACGTGACGATCATGGCCACGCGTTCGTCCCCGTACTTTCGGGTGACGTAGTCGATCACCTCGGACCGGCGGCGATCATCGAAGTCGACGTCGAAGTCAGGCATGGATACGCGGTCCGGGTTGAGGAAGCGCTCGAAGATCAGGCCGTGGTGCAGCGGATCGAGGTCGGTGATACGCATCGCGTAGGCAACCATGGAACCCGCGCCAGAGCCACGGCCAGGGCCGACCCGGATGCCGTTGTTCTTCGCCCAGTTGATGAAGTCGGCCACCACCAGGAAGTAGCCGGGGAAGCCCATGGAGGTGATGACTTCGAGCTCATAGTCAGCCTGCGTGCGGACCTTGTCCGGCACACCTCCCGGGTACCGGTATTCCAGGCCGGCGGCCACCTCCTTGACCAGCCAGGATGTCTCGTCCTCGCCCGGAGGGCAGGGGAAGCGCGGCATGTAGTTGGCACCGGTGTTGAACGAAACTTCGCACCGCTCGGCGATCAGCAGGGTGTTGTCGCACGCGTCCGGGTGGTCCCGGAACAGTTCCCGCATTTCCTGCGGCGACTTGAGGTAGTAGCCGCTGCCGGAGAACGCAAAGCGGGAACCGCCGTTGTCGTATGTGGGTTCCAGCAGGGTGGAACCGGACTGGATGGCAAGCAGGGCCTCGTGCGCCTTGGCATCATGCTCGTGCGTGTAATGGAGGTCGTTGGTGGCCACCAGGGGCAGGTTCAGGTCCTTCGCGAGCCGGAGCAGGTCCCCCGTGACGCGGCGTTCGATGTCCAGGCCGTGGTCCATCAGCTCGCAGAAGTAGTTCTCCGCGCCGAAAATGTCACGGAACTCCGCGGCGGCCTCCAAAGCCTCCCGGTACTGGCCCAGGCGCAGGCGGGTCTGGACTTCGCCCGACGGGCAGCCCGTGGTGGCGATCAGGCCTTCCGAGTACGTGTTCAGGAGCTCACGATCCAGCCGCGGCCACTTGCCG
Organism: Pseudarthrobacter sp. TAF60_1; assembly: GCF_052113505.1. Lineage (NCBI taxonomy): Bacteria > Bacillati > Actinomycetota > Actinomycetes > Micrococcales > Micrococcaceae > Pseudarthrobacter > Pseudarthrobacter sp. TAF60_1. Next base: position 77,738 of record NZ_JBFRDI010000004.1, on the reverse strand, counting down.
AAGACGGCATCCAGAGATGCGATGGAGGAGGCCCGGAAGAGGTTCCTCATGCCGGCGTTGTTGTAGCTCAGCAATGTCATGTGGGTGTACGAGCCACCACCGGAGATATCGTCCTTGCGCTGGTGTTCCTCACCCCAACGGACACGGCTTTTGTCCGTCCGCGCGGTCCCGGGGGTCACATAGGCTTCGACGCCGATGATCGGTTTGATGCCCTGGTCCGTGGCGCGCTTCCAAAAGTCGAAGGCGCCGAACAGGTAGCCGTGGTCCGTGGTAGCGAGGGCCGGCATGCCCAGGCGTTCCGTCTCGTTGAAGAGTTCTCCCAGACGGGCGGCGCCGTCCAACATGGAGTACTCGGTGTGGTTGTGGAGATGAACGAACGAGGCATTGCTGGAAGTCACCGCACCAGTCTAAGCGTTGGCGGGCTGTCCCTGCCCCCAGCGACCCGGTGCCTAGGCCTCGCCCGACTCCAGTATCTCCAAAGCGTAAGCCAGGTCCTGCGGGTATTCGCTGGTGACCGTCACACGCTCGCCGGTGACGGGGTGGTCAAAGCTGAGTTGGCGCGCATGCAGCCATTGCCGCGTCAGTCCCAGTGTCGCGGCGAGCCGGGGATCGGCGCCATAGGTCAGGTCGCCGGCGCACGGGTGGCGCAAGGCCGAAAAGTGCACGCGGATCTGGTGCGTGCGTCCTGTTTCCAGGTGCACTTCCACCAAGGTTGCCTTGCCAAAGGCTTCCAGCACTTCGTAGTGCGTAATCGACGGGCGACCATCCTCGATCACGGCGAAACGCCAGTCGTGTCCCGGGTGGCGTCCGATGGGGGCGTCAATGGTTCCCTCCAGCGGATCCGGGAGCCCCTGGACCACCGCGTGGTAGACCTTGTCCACGGTGCGTTCCTTGAAGGCACGCTTCAGGGCGGTATAGGCGCGCTCCGTCTTGGCCACCACCATCACGCCTGACGTGCCGACGTCGAGCCTGTGGACGATACCCACCCGCTCGGGGGCGCCGGAGGTGGAGATCCGGTAACCGGCCCCGGCGAGCCCGCCCACCACGGTGGGCCCCACCCACCCGGGCGATGGATGCGCCGCAACTCCTACCGGTTTGTCCACAACAACAAAGTCGTCGTCGTCGAGCAGGATTTTCAGGCCTTCCACAACTTCCTCCACCACTTCGAGCGGGTCCCGTCGTTCAGGCACCGTCACTTCCAGGACATCCCCGGCCACCAGGCGCGCGGACTTTCCGAGCTTCTTGCCGCGGCTGAGCACGTTGCCTTCGGCAATGAGGGTCGCCGCCAACGAGCGGGATATCCCCATCAGCCCTGCGAGCCCCGCATCCGCACGGGTTCCGCCGAATCCGTCGGCCACCACCAGTCGCTCAGGCATTGTCGGACTTCTCCTTGGGCGCCGCGATATGCCGCGAGCCGTCCAGCGAGATTCCCCTTAGCGTCAGGATACAAATGATGGACACCGCAGAGACCACCGCCGAGTCTGCGATGTTGAATATCGCAAAGTTGGGCAGTTGGATGAAATCCACCACGTGCCCCATGGCGAAGGAAGGCTCCCGGAACAACCGGTCCGTCAGGTTGCCCAGCGCACCACCGAGGAGAAGGCCTAGCGCCAGGGCCCACCAGGCCGAACCGAGCTTGCGCACCTGGAACAGGATGGCAAGGGAAACTCCGGCCATGATGATGGAAAACACCCATGTCACGTTCTCGCCAATGGAAAAGGCGGCCCCGGAATTCCGGATGAAGTACCAGTGCAGAAGCGGCGGCAGCACGGGGATGCGCTCACCCTCGACCATGGTGGTGGTCACCCAGATTTTTGTCAGCTGGTCAAAGGCGTAGGCAAAGGCTGCGAAGCCCGCGAAAAGCGAGAGCAGGAGCCTTTTCCGGGGCCGGGGTGATGATGGTGCAGGGTGCGCAGCGTCGGCGGCAAGGTCGTCAGTCATGGTGCTTTCATTTGTAAAACCGATGTTAATCACAAAAGCCGGCGGCCGAGGAATCCTCAGCCACCGGCTTTCAGAATACGTGCTTGACGGACTAGTTCGCTTCGACCTCAGGCGCCGCAACGGAGCCGCGGGCATCAAGATCGCGCAACTGGCCTTCGATGTAGGCCTTCAGGCGTGAACGGTAATCGCGCTCGAAGCCACGGAGCTGCTCGACCTTGCGCTCCAGGACGGAGCGCTGCTGTTCCAGGGCGCCGAGGATCTTGCGGGACTTCTCCTGGGCATCGTTCACCAGGCTGCTGGCCTCGATCTGGGCCTCGGCGATGATCTTGTCCTTCTGGGACTGCCCATCGGCTACGTGGCGGTCGTGCATCTGCTGCGCCATGGCAAGCAGGCCGGCGGCAGACTCGGCGGAAACGCTGCTTCCCGCGGCGGGTGCAGGAGCGGGAGCCGGGGCGGCTGCAACGGCGGCGGCAGGCTCGGCTTCCTTCTTCTTCGGAGCCTCGGCAACCTTAGCTTCGGCTTCGGCTTTCGCCGGGGCCTCAACCTTGTCAGCCTTGACGGGCGCGGGGACCTTCTCAACCACGGGCGCGGCTGCAGCGGAGCTGGCGGGCACGGCAGAACCGGACTCGGCAAGCTTCTTGCGGAGCTCGTCGTTCTCCTGGTTCAGGCGCCTGAGTTCCACGACGATTTCGTCCAGGAAGTCGTCAACTTCGTCCTGGTCATAGCCTTCGCGGAACTTGGTCGGCTGAAAGCGCTTGTTGACAACGTCTTCTGGCGTCAAAGCCATCTGGTCACCTCATTGGTCTAGTTAGTCAGTAGGCCTTCCGGCCGTCAAAACTACGGTACCTAAAATCTGTCTCGTTCCTCTAATTCAACACTGGGTGTCAAACCGGAGATTTCTTTCGCTTCACAGGGGTGAGTTCCGTTCGAGGAACGCCCCTGAACTGCTAGGTCTTGTCGAAGATTACGCGAAACCCCTGGTCACCGCCATTGCGATACTCACGGCGATGAAGAGAATCAGGAATCCGAGGTCCAGGGTCACACCGCCGAGCCTCAGCGGTGGGATGACCCGGCGGAGCCCCTTGAGTGGCGGATCGGTCACCGAGTACACCGTGTGGGCGGCCACAAGGGCTGCGCCGCGGGGCCGCCATTCCCTGGCAAACATCTGCACCCAGTCAAAGACCAGGCGGACGATCAGGGCTACGAAGAACAGCAGCAGGGCTATATAGAGAAGTCCGAAAACAATTCCCATGACTTAACTCATATCTCCATGTCCATTCCGGATACCGCAGTGCCCTGCCAATGTTTCTTGTCTATTTCAGCACAGATGCCAGACAGGTGTCCCTGCCTGGCATCAGCACTAAGCTTTGAGGCTAGCTTTGGTTGAAAAAGCTGGCCTGGGTCTCACTGACTTTCTTGTCATCGCCGATAACCTCAATGTACGACGGCGAAAGCAGGAAGACCTTGTTCGTGACCCTCTCGATGCTGCCACGGAGGCCGAAGACGAGACCGGCCGAGAAGTCAACGAGACGCTTGGCATCTGCCTCGCCCATGTCGGTGACGTTCATGATGACGGGGATGCCGTCGCGGAAACTCTCACCGATGAGCTTGGCGTCATTATAGGACCGCGGGTGGATCGTGGTGATCTGCCGAAGTCCGGACGTTTCTTCGCGGCTCGAGGCCGCACGCTTGATGGGTGTCACAGGTGCGCGGTATTCCTCTTCAGGGGCGTGGACCGATTCACGGCTGACTTCGCGGACCGGTGCAGGGGCCCGGCGTTCCTCGCGGTCAGCTTCCATTGAATCGTCCTCGTCCTTACGTGTTGTGGTGTGCTCGGACTCGTAGTGTTCATCGCCATCGGCGAGCCCAAGATAGATCATTGTCTTGCGCAGAGCGCCGGCCATGGTCGACTCCTAATCGTGTCCGTAGGCGGGCCGCCCAATAACTTGACAGCACTGGAATCCCCCGCCACTCACTTCCTATGTGGTCGACGCTACCCCACGGCGGGACGCGATCCGAGAATATCGGAACCGATTCGCAGGTGTGTCGCCCCGAACCTGATGGCCGCTTCCAGGTCCTGGCTCATACCCGCAGAGATAGCTGTGGCAGACGGATGCACGGCCACCAGCGACGCTGAAATTGCGGCGAGTTTTTCGAAAGCCGCCTCCGGAGGCACTCCGAGGGGGGCGACGGCCATCACCCCTGCCAACTCCAGTCCGTCGGCTGCGGCCAGCCGGTCAGCCAGCGGCGGGACCTCATCAGGCGCCGCGCCACCGCGGTGCGTGCCGGCGTCGTCATCGAGGCTGACTTGAATGAAACACTGAAGGGCACCGCGGCCGGTGCGCTCCTGCTCCGCGGCAATAGCCCGCTCCAGGCCCTCAACCAGGCCAGGCCGGTCGATGGAGTGGACGGCGTGGGCGTACTTGGCCACTGACTTGGCTTTTTTGCTTTGCAACTGTCCGACAAAATGCCAGTTGAGCCCCAGGCCGGCCAGTTCTGCCGCCTTGCTTGAGGCTTCCTGATCCCGGTTTTCGCCAACATCGCGAACCCCCAAAGCAGCTAGGAGCCTGATGTCCGTGGCCGGATGGAATTTGGTGACCACGATCAGTGTGGGCAGCTCATCGCCGCGGCCGGCCTCAGCCGTGGCGGATTCGATTCGCTGCTTTACCGCGGCCAGCCGTTCCGCCAACTCCGCGGTCCGTGCAGTGCCTTCACTCATTCCATCAGCCATGGGACCACACGATCCCGGCAAGGCGTCCGGTGATGGAGGAACGACGGTAGGAGAACAGCTGATCGCTTTCGAGCGTGCACCGCCCGGCGTACTCGACGACCACCCCCGCGGCCTCCAGTTGACTGCGGGCTCCTGCCGGCAGGTCCAGCGCCGGGGTCCCCCAGGACGTTTCAGCCCACGCTGACGGCACCTGCTCAGCCACCTGGGCACGCAGGTCAGCGGGCACCTCGTAGCAGTTGCCACAGATCGAGGGTCCGAGCCAGGCCCGAATGCCGATTGCCCCGGCTGCCCGCATCCGTTCCACTGCTGCAGGCAGAATCCCGTTGGCTATTCCCGGCCGGCCCGCGTGGACAGCTGCCAGGACCGGACCACCGTCCGGCCGCTGCCCCACAAGCACCGCCGGGATGCAGTCCGCCACCATGACCGCGAGCGGAAGCCCCCTGGACACCATGGCGTCTGCCGTGGGCGACGGAGTACCCGGCTCCATCATTTCCACCGTTGCGCCGTGGACCTGGTTCATGAACCGCAGGGACCCGGGTGCCAAATGCGCAGCTTCCTCCAGCGCTCCGCGTCGCCGCCGGACCTCAGCGGCATCGTCCCCGACATGGAGGGCGAGATTGCCGGCATGGATATCCGTAAACGCGACACTCACGCCGGGTGAAACTTCGGCACGCCAAAGGAACAAACCGTGCCCTACTTCAGGAAGTCGGGGACATCCAGGTCATCGGCGCGGTTCCCCGACAGATCCGGCTCCACCACTGAAGGAAGGTCGACGTCGAAGCCTGAGTCCGCGGGAACGGCCGAGGGGCGCTGCTGGCCCCAGTTGCTCAGCCCGGACGCACCCACTCCGGCGTGGACCGGCTGCGTGTTGAGCTGGTGGCTGCCGCCGGACGTGGGGGCCTGAGACGGCGCGGGAGCAGCGGCGGGGCGCTGGGGCGCCACCTGCGGCTGTGACTGGTCCATGGAGGGCGACGTAGCCTTCACGTCGTCGAAACCGGCCGCAATGACCGTCACGCGGGCCTCGTCACCGAGGGCGTCGTCAATCACGGCACCGAAGATGATGTTGGCTTCGGGGTGGGCCACTTCCTGGACGAGGCGGGCTGCTTCGTTGATTTCAAACAGGCCGAGGTCCGATCCGCCCTGGATGGAGAGCAGGACACCATGGGCGCCGTCGATGGAGGCCTCCAGGAGCGGGGACGCGATAGCCAGTTCCGCCGCCTTCACGGCACGGTCTTCACCGCGAGCGGAGCCGATGCCCATGAGGGCCGAGCCTGCACCCTGCATCACGGACTTGACGTCGGCGAAGTCCAAGTTGATCAGGCCCGGAGTGGTGATGAGGTCCGTGATGCCCTGGACACCGGACAGCAGGACCTGGTCAGCGGAACGGAAAGCGTCCAGGACGGAGACGTTGCGGTCGCTGATGGAAAGGAGGCGATCGTTCGGGATCACGATCAGGGTGTCCACTTCGTCGCGGAGGGCGTCAATGCCCGCCTCGGCCGAGCCGGCGCGGCGGCGGCCCTCGAACGTGAACGGACGGGTGACCACACCGATGGTCAGCGCGCCGAGGGAGCGGGCGATTCGGGCCACGACGGGGGCGCCGCCGGTTCCGGTGCCGCCGCCTTCGCCGGCAGTCACGAACACCATGTCTGCGCCGCGGATGACCTCTTCGATCTCGTCAGCGTGGTCCTCCGCAGCCTGCTTCCCCACCTCAGGGTTGGCCCCGGCGCCGAGCCCACGGGTCAGCTCGCGCCCGACGTCGAGCTTGACGTCGGCGTCACTCATCAGCAGTGCCTGGGCATCCGTGTTGATGGCGATGAACTCGACACCCCGGAGGCCTACCTCGATCATGCGGTTGACTGCGTTCACGCCACCGCCGCCGATGCCGACGACCTTGATGACGGCCAAGTAATTCTGCGGAGCTGCCACGTTACGTGTCCCTTGTTCGTGTTCTATTGCGAAAACTGTGGAGTCGGGCTTGAAGCCTGCAACCTTAACCTTCGAGTTGAAGGTTATAGTTATGTCAAGTAACTCATGTCTGGAACGCTATTTCCTATGGTTCTGACATTCAATAACCGGCGCCGCGTGTCGCGCGAATACCGGGAAAGTTTGCAGGTGCCGGAGAAGAGGTTCAACGCGTCACCGGATGTCGGGGCGCGCTCACATCGTACACGCGCACTGGGTTCTTTGGGTCGGCGGGAACCTTCAGCAGGGCTGCAAGCACCTTGGCTTTGAGTTCCTTCTCCCCCGCGTTTCCCCAGATGATGGTCTGGCCGTCAACCAGCTTCAGTTCCACGGCATCCACCGACTGGGCGGAGGCGTTGGAAAGTTTGGACAGCACGTCGGGCGGGAGTGCCCCAAGCACCTGGGCGGTGGCCTGGAACAGGTCCTTGCCGATGGTGCCGGCGCCGCCGTCGATCACGGGCAGGGAAACCGATGCGGGGTCCGCCGTGGTGGCCAGCACCACGCCGTCCACGTCCACCAACTGGTACTGCTCCCCCTGCTTGACCAAAGCCACCGGGATGCGTTCATGCACTTCCACCACCAGTTCCGACGGCGGCCGCGCCTGTGTCGACACGGATTTGATCTGGACCAGGGAAGCGAGCATGCGGCTGACCTCATCGTGGCTGACCTGTGGAAGCGGTTTGCCCTTCAGCGGCTCAAGCGCGGACCTGACCTGATCCGTTGTGACCAGTTTGGTCCCCGTCACGGATATGGTGCCCACGGCCAGGAGCGGAGAAAAGATGGCTGCGGCCAGGAGCGCGGCAACCAGTCCCAAGACAGTACCGGCCGCGATCAGGAGGTGTCGCTTCCGGCGCTTTGCCGGCGGCTCGGGAAAGACCAGTACGTTGTCGCTGGCGGGCGGCGTCTTCCCACGGGACGGCGCCGGGCCCGGATTCTTGCCCTTTTTGGGCCCTGGCGTGGACGCCATGTCCGGGCCGGGGGCGCTCTTGGAGGCGGAGATGGTGTCCGGTTCTGCCGACGGCGGTCCCGCCGCAGGCTGACGCCGTGCCGGTGAAGCGTAGGTGGGGCGGCGCGGGCTACCCACCGAGTGCCTGCACGATCTGCGGCCCGAAGCCCGTTACGTCGCCCGCTCCGACGGTCAGGATGATGTCGCCCGGCGCAGCGGCGCGCGCGAGGGAGGCCACAGCTTCTGCCGGTGCCACCAGCCGGCCTCCCGGCCCCAGATGATCAGCGATGAGCTGGCTGGTCACGCCGGGGATGGGATCTTCACGGGCAGGGTAGATATCCAGCACCAGGGCAGTATCTGCCAGGTTCAGGGCCTCGGCGAACTCGCTGGCAAACTCCCGGGTCCGGGAGAACAGGTGCGGCTGGAACAGGACGTGGACGTTGTGGCCGCCTGCCACGGACCGCGCCGCGGTCAGGGCGGCGCGGACCTCGGTGGGATGGTGGGCGTAGTCGTCAAAAACGCGCACGCCACGGGCCTCCCCCTTCAGCTCGAAACGGCGCGACGCGCCCGAGAAGTGGGACAGGGCCTGCGCGGCAGCGTCGGCGTCGACGTCTAATTCCAGGGCGACGGCGACGGCGGCGGCCGCGTTGAGCGCGTTGTGCCGGCCGGGGACCTGCAACTGCAAAGCGAACCGGCCGGCAGGGGTGGATACTTCCACGTTTCCGGGGCCGGCGTCGTGCAGGACGAGGTCTGCCCGGTCGGAGGTTCCGTAGAGGACCACCCTGGTGTTCCCGCGGGCCCGCGTGCGCTCCGCGAGTGCCAGCGCGCCGTCGTCGTCCGCGCAGGCGATCAGGACGCCGTCGGCCGGCAGCAGTTCGGTGAAACGGTCAAAGGACTCGTAGACGGCTTCGGCAGTGCCGTAGTAGTCCAGGTGGTCGGGTTCTACGTTGGTGACCACCGCAATCTTCGGGCGGTAGTTCAGGAAGGAGCCGTCGGATTCATCCGCTTCGGCCACAAAGATGCCGGAGGTGCCGTGGGCTGCGTTAACTCCCAGCGCGGGCACGTTGGCACCGATGGCGAACGAAGGGTCCAGCCCGGCCCCCTGGAGCAGCACCGCAATCATGGACGTGGTGGTGGACTTTCCGTGGGTTCCGGCGACGGTCACAACGATGTCGTGCCCCATGGTGGCCGCCAGCGCCTCGGACCGGTGCAGCACAGGTAGGCCGGCTTCCCGCGCGGCCACCAGTTCCGGATTGTCCGCACGGATGGCCGAACCCGCCACCACAGTCTGGGCATCGCCCAGGTGGGGCGCGGCGTAGCCCACGGCGATGCGGGCTCCGGCGGCAGCCAACTCCGCCATGACCGGCAGGTCCTTGGCATCTGAACCGCTGACGGTGACACCGCGGGCCACCATGATGCGGGCCACGGCCGACATTCCCACGCCGCCGATACCGATGAAGTGGACGCGGCCCAGGGACTCCTGGCTGCGGATGCTTGCGGGGGTCATGCGGATACCGCTTCCAGGACAAGACCAGCCATGCGCTGGTCGGCGTTTCTGATGCCAAGCCGGCGGGAACCGGCAGCCATCGTGGCCAGCCGGCCGGAATCGGTGATCAGCGGGATGACATGACCCGTTATCCACTGGGCAGTGAAGTCCTTGTCGGGGACGATGAGCGCGCCGCCGCTTTCCACCAGACCTGCCGCGTTGAGTGCCTGCTCACCGTTACCGATGGGCAGCGGTACAAAGACGGCCGGAACTCCCACTGCTGCCACCTCGCAGACCGTGGCGGCACCGGACCGCGCCAGCAGGAGGTCAGCGGCGGCGTACACGAGTTCCATCCCGTCCACGTACTCAACCTGCCGGTATCCGTCAGCGGCGAGAGGGCCGCCGTCGGGCCCTGTGACCGTCTTGCCGCGGCCTGTGATGTGGAGCGTCTGGATCCCGGCGGCGCCCAACTCCTCGGCGGCATCGGCCACCGCACGGTTGATGCTCTGGGCGCCGGAGGACCCGCCCGTCACAATCAGTGTGGGCTTATGAGCCTCCAGGCCCAGGGCTTCGCGCGCAGCTCCGCGGGCGGCGTCGCGGTCGAGGCCGGAGATTTCAGTCCGCATGGGCATACCGACATGGCGGGAGTGCCGCAGGCGGGTGGTGTCGAACGCGGTGGCCACGTGACGGGTCAGCAACGATCCCACACGGTTGGCCAGGCCCGGCCTGGTGTTGGCTTCATGGATCACGATGGGAATCCCGCGGCGGCGGGCGGCGAGGTACAGCGGTGTGCAGACGTAACCGCCCACGCCCACCAGGACGTCGGCCGAGGCCTCGTCCAGGATGCGGCCCGACTGGCGCACCGCTCCGGCCAACCGTGCCGGCAACTTCAGCAGGTCCAGGGAAGGTTTCCGCGGAAACGGCACCCTGTCAATGGTGGCGAGCTCCACTCCGGCCGCAGGAACCAGCCGGGTCTCCATGCCCGACGACGTGCCCACAGCCAGCAGCCTTGCCCCCGGCGAGGCGGACCGGAGGGCAGCCGCGATCGCCAGGAGCGGGCTGATGTGGCCGGCGGTGCCGCCGCCCGCAAGGACAATGGACAGGTTCTGGGAAGTCATCTGCTGCTAGGTACGCTTTCTTGCGGTTTTGGTGCGACGCGGGGATTTCCCGGCCTTCTTGGTGCCGAACTTCAGCATCTTCTTGGGCCGAAGTGCGGGCGCCATCTGTTCACGGGCCAGCGACAAGACCACCCCGACGGCACAGAGTGACATCAGCAAAGCCGAACCGCCGTAGGAGATGAACGGCAGGGGCACCCCGATGACGGGCATCAGGCCCGTCACCACGGCCATGTTGACGGTTGCCTGCCCCAGCAGCCACACCATGATGGTGCCGGCCAGGACACGGTGGAACATGTCCTCCTGCGCTACCACCACACGGTAAATAGCGGCTCCGAGGATGGCAAAAAGGACCAGGACGACGACGGTGCCAACCAGGCCGAGTTCCTCGCCGATGATGGCAAAAATGAAGTCGTTGTGGGCTTCCGGAATCCAGCTGTACTTCTGGCGGCTCTGGCCCAGACCAACGCCGAACCAGCCTCCGGATGCGAGTCCGTAAAGCCCGTTGGTGGCCTGGTAGTTGGCGTCGATGCCGTCGGCGCAGGACTGCCCGGTCCACCAGGAGGTGATCCGGCACATCCGGTTGGAACTGGTGATGGCCATGACAGCTGTTCCCGCTGCGGCTGCCACAGCCGCAAATCCGAAGAGGTAGAGCGGCACGCCGGCGAAGAACAGGGCTGCAGCCGTGATCATCATAATGAGCATGGCAGTGCCGAGGTCATTGCCCAGCAGCACCAGGAGGATCACCATTCCCGCCGCTGGCACGACGGGGATCAGCACGTGTTGCCAACGCCGAAGCAGCTGTCCTTTCCTGGCTAGTACCGTGGCCATCCATAGCGCCAGGGCAAGCTTTGATGCCTCGGAGGGCTGGAAGGTGACGCCGCCCAGGTCGATCCAGTTCTTGTTGCCGTTGACTTCGTCACCGATCAACTGGACCAGTGCTAGAAGGAAGAGGGCAACCCCCAGTGCCGGCCAGGCCAGGCGCTTGAGCCACACCACGTTGATTCGCGAGAGGACGAACATCACGAAGACGCCGATCGCCGCGAACATCCCTTGTTTGAGGGCGTCCCCGTACGGCGATTTTCCGGCGGCGATGGATTCAACGCTGGAAGCCGAGAGCACCATCATGATGCCGATGGCCGTGAGAGCCAGCGTTGAGCCCAGGATGAGGTAGTAGGTGGAGCCGTTCCGGGACGTCCCGTTTCCTTCCAGGGCGGACCAGAAGCCCCGGTACCAGCCCCTGATCCGGACCGGCAAGGTGGGCCTGGACGCCGTAGGCGAGCCAGGTTTCCCGGCGCGCGGCTGTGAGGCCTTCGGCCGGGTGGGCGTGCTGACCATTGTTACTCCTCGCCGGTCTGGGCCTGCCCTTCCACCAGCTCGCGGACAGCTTCGATAAAGGCGTTGCCGCGGTGAGCATAGGAAGAGAACTGATCCATGGAAGCAGCCGCCGGTGCCATCAGGACGGTGTCGCCTGATACCGCCAGCTGCGCCGCTGACGCAACGGCCCGGGACATCACGTCCTCCCCGGAAACCGGCGAGTCGCCCGCGATGGCTCCGCCCGTTACGGCAGTCTGCATATTTTCAGTGTCGCCCGCCGGAGTGATGATCACCGGGACATCCGGCGCGTGTCGCTGCAGGGCGTCGGCCAGTGGAGCCGTGTCGACGCCGATGAGCACCACGCCCCTCAGCCTGGCCGCCTGGTCCCTGACCAGGTCGTCGTAGCTGACGCCCTTGGAGAGTCCTCCCGCGATCCAGATGACCTTCTCGAAGGCAGTCAGTGATGCGGCCGCCGCGTGGGGATTGGTGGCCTTCGAATCATTCACCCAGAGAACACCGTTTAGGCGGGCAACTTGCTGGATTCGGTGGTTGCCCGGCACGTAGTCCTGGATTCCCCGCCGAACCGCCTGCGCGTCCACTCCGTAGGCGCGAACCAAGGCGGCAGCAGCAAGGGCGTTCGCCACCATATGGCGGGGCGCAAACTGCCCCAGGTCGGTCATTGAGGCCAGCTCCGCAGCGCTGTCCTTGCGCTGCTCAATGAAGGCGCGGTCCACGAGGAGGCCTTCCACCACACCCAGCATGCTGATGGCCGGAGTGAGCGTGGTGAAGCCGACGGCCCGGCAGCCCTCAACCACGTCGGCGTCCTCGACCATACGTTCGGTTTCGATCTGCTCGGCGTTGAAGATGCAGGCCTTTTGAGTCCGCGCATAGACCTTGGCCTTGTCGGCCAGGTAGGAGTTGTAGGAACCGTGCCAGTCCACGTGGTCTTCGGCCACGTTCAGGCACACACTGGCCACGGGAGACAGGGACTCAGCCCAGTGCAGTTGGAAGCTGGACAATTCAACCGCGAAGGCGTCGTACTCAACGGGATCGCGGAGGGCATCGAGGATAGGCGTGCCCACGTTGCCGACGGCAATTGCCTTCAGACCTGCAGCCTGCAGCATCGAGGCCGTCAACCCCACCGTGGTGGTCTTGCCGTTTGTTCCGGTGATGGTCAGCCAGTCAGCGGTCTTGTGTCCTTCGCGGACACGCAGCCGCCAGGCGAGCTCGACGTCGCCCCACACCGGGATGTGCGCGCGTGCAGCAGCGGCGAGCAGTGCCTGGTCGGGCCGCCAGCCCGGCGACGTGACGATGAGGTCCGGGAAACTGCCGTCCACCTTCGGGACCCTGCTGACAGCCTCCTCGCCGAGGAGCACGTCCACGGCGCCCACAATCTTCAGGGTGTCGGCCTGAGCCTTGGCTGTGTCCGTGGTGGCGGCGTCCACCACCACCACGCGCGCGCCGAGCTCGATCAGGGTGTCCGCAGCGGCGAACCCCGAAACCCCGATTCCGGTGACCACTACGCGCAGGCCCGCCCAGTCGGAGTCCCAGCTGACAAGGTTCTGCAGGCGGGGAGAAACAGTCACAGGAGCACGACCCATTCAGCGTAGAAGACACCCAGGCCCACGGCCACAAAGAGCCCGCCCAGGATCCAGAAACGGACAACCACAGTGACTTCGGCCCAGCCTTTAAGCTCGAAGTGGTGCTGGAGCGGTGCCATCTTGAAGACACGTTTGCCGCCGGTTAGTTTGAAGTAGCCCACCTGGATGATCACCGAGAGGGTAATCAGGACGAACAGGCCGCCAACGATGCCCAGGAGCAGTTCCGTGCGCGACAGGATAGCGAAGCCGGCAATGGCACCGCCGATGGCGAGGGACCCGGTGTCCCCCATGAAAATCTTGGCGGGCGAGGTGTTCCACCACAGGAAGCCCACCAGGGCGGCGCTGAGGATCGCGGCCAGGAGCGCCAGGTCCAGGGGGTCGCGGACCGTGTAGCAGCCGCTGCCCGCTTCCCGCGGCGATCCACAGGCCTGGTTGTTCTGCCAGATTCCCATCAGAGTGTAGGCACCGAAGACCATCACGGAGGCACCGGCGGCCAGCCCGTCCAGGCCGTCCGTCAGGTTCACACCGTTGGTTGCTGCCGTCACGATCAGGTTGGACCAGAGGACAAACAGAATGGCGCCCACAACCGTGCCGCCGAAGGCCAGGTCCAGCCAGGGAATATCGCGGACCAGGGAGATTTTTGTCGACGCCGGCGTGAGGCCGTCGGGGTTGGGAAAGTTCAGGGCGAGGATGGCGAAGGCGATGCCTACCGCCGCCTGGAGGATGAGTTTGGCCTTCGCATCCAGGCCCAGGCTGCGCTGGCGCGAGATCTTGATGAAATCGTCCAGGAAGCCCACCAGGCCCATGCCGACCATCAGGAACAGCAGAATCAGGGCAGACGCCGATGGGCCGGCGGACGCCGGGTTCATCAGCCACATGATCAGGTGGGTCAGCCCGTAGCTGAGGAGGACTGCTCCCACCACCACGGTCCCGCCCATGGTGGGTGTGCCGCGTTTTGTGTGGTGCGACGTGGGTCCGTCATCGCGGATGAATTGTCCGTAGCTCTTGCGGACGAGCAGGCGGATAAATAAGGGGGTTCCCACCAGGGCGAACAGCAGGGCAAGACCCGCGCCGATCAAAAGTGCAATCACAGCAGCTCGCTCCTTTCTTCGGCAGGTTCCGTGGTTTGTGGGGGTAATGCTATCCGATCGCCCAAGTGCCGAAGCCCGACGCTGTTGGAGGACTTGAAGAGCACCAGGTCACCCGGTTCGAGCTCGGCGTCGAGGAGCGAATAGGCGTCCTCGACTGTTTCCGCGAACACGCATTCGTCGCCCCAGGAGCCTTCCTGGACAGCGGAAACGTAGAGGGCCCGTGCCTCGCGGCCAACAACAACCAGCCGCGAAATGTTCAGGCGCACCACTTGGGTTCCCACAGCTGTGTGCTCCCGGATGGAATCCGGCCCCAGCTCAAGCATGGCTCCCAGCACGGCCCAGGTGCGGCGTCCGCGCCCCAGGTCAGCCAAGGTGCGCAGGGCGGCGCGCATGGACTCAGGGTTGGCGTTGTAGGCATCATTGATGACCGTGACGCCGTCCGCGCGTTCGGTGCGTTCCATCCGCCAGCGGCTCGCCGCTGACTGGGCGCTGAGGGAAGCTGCGATGTCCGCGCCCGGCACGCCTGACGCATGCGCTGCCGCTGCTGCCGCCAGGAGGTTTCCGGTGTGGTGGGCGCCAATCAGCTGGCTGCTCACGTGGAGGCCCGCTTCGCTGCCGGGCAGGACGAGGTCGAATTCCGGGTTTCCGAAGGCGTTGGTATCCGGGTTGACTGCCCGCACGGCTGCTTCAGGGCGGTCCTCGGCGGTGAAGCCCACGACGGCGGCGACGGTGCGGGGCCGCATGCCCGCGACCCGGTCGTCGTCAAGGTTCAGGATGGCGGTGCCGGTGGGCGCGAGTGCCTCCACGAGTTCGCCCTTCGCAAGCACGATGTTTTCGACGCCGCCGAACTCCCCCGCGTGGGCTGTGCCGACGCCCAGGACGACGCCGATGTCCGGCTTGACCATATCGGCCAGGTAGCGGATGTGCCCGATGCCGGTGGCGCCCATTTCGATCACCAGGAACCGGGTTCCGGCGTCGGCCCGGAAGACCGTGAGCGGCACGCCCACCTCGCCGTTGTAGGAGCCTTGAGGGGCGACAGTCTTGCCCTGGGTTGTGAGGATCCCGGCGAGAAGGTCCTTTGTGGTGGTCTTCCCTGCAGAGCCTGTGATGCCAATGACTGTCAGGGTTGCGCCGGCCGAAGCCCTGGCCGTACGGATACGGCGGACGGCTTCGGCGGCCAGTGCGCCCATGGCCAATACGGCGTCCTCGACCAGGACCGAGGGGTAGTTCACACCATCGGGCCCGGTGACGGGCCGCTCCGCGAGAACCAGCACGGCACCGCGGCTGAAGGCAGCATCGACGAAGTCGTGCCCGTCCGCGTGCTCACCGGGTTTCGCGACGTAAAGCGCCCCGGGAGTGGCCTCCCGCGAATCGGTGACCACCGAAAGCGGGGTGATCCCCGGATCGGCGGCCAGGCGGCCGTTTGTGATTTCGGCGATTTCCGCCGCAGTAAGTGCAATCATCTCGGTCTAGGACTCTATCCGGTCGTCTTGGAGAACCGTGAATCCCCTGGCTGTCAAGGCGTTCCGGAGTTCCACCCGGTCATCGAGGGCAAGGTTGACGCCTTTCACCTCTTGCCAGACCTCGTGTCCGCGGCCGGCCACCAGGATGGTGTCCTCACGTCGGGCCAGCTCAACGGCACGTTTGATGGCGGAGTCCCGGGGATGGATTTCCTCGATCACGCACTCGAGAGCTCCCTGTTCCCGGGCGCCCCGGGCACCGGCGAGAACGTCCGCGCGGATGGTTGCTGCGTCCTCGTCATGGGGGTCGTCATCGGTGACGATCACAACGTCCGCTAGCTTGGCGGCGATGGCCCCCATGGCCGGCCGCTTGCCCTGGTCCCGCTGCCCGGTTGCACCGAAAACAACAATGACCCGGGAATCGGGAAGCGGTGACCGGACAGCCTCGAGCGCGCGGGCCAGCGCGTCGGTATTATGCGCAAAATCGACGACGGCGGCGGGTTCTTCGGAGACGAGTTGCATGCGGCCCGGTACCGCCACGGTAAAGGGGTCATGATCAGCCAGGGCAGTCTGGACGGCGTCGGCATCCATTCCGCTGGCCAGGACCATCACAGTGGCAAGGGCCGCGTTGGCGACGTTGAAGGCGCCCGGCAGGCCGGTGTGGACCTGGAGTCGGGCGTCGTTCGGTCCGCTGAGGGTGAATTCGGTACCCAGCCCGCGCGCCGCCGTCGCGGTGACCGTCCAGTCAGCCGAACCGCTGCTTGGGGCAGCCGCGACTGTAGTGACCGGTATCCCGGCCGAGGCAGCAAGCTTGCGGCCCCATTCGTCGTCGACCATCACTACGGCCGCGCGGGCGCGGCGGGACGTGAACAACTCTGCCTTGGTGGCAAAGTACTCGTCCATGGTGCCGTGCAGGTCCAGATGGTCCTGGGTCAGGTTTGTAAAGCCTGCGACGTCGAAGATCACCCCGTCGACGCGCTGGAAGGAAATGGCGTGGGAGGACACTTCCATGGAGGCTGCGTCCAGGCCCCGCTCCCGCATGAGTGCCAGGAGGCCGTGCACATCCGTTGACTCGGGCGTGGTGAGGAGGCTGGGAATGGGTTCTCCGCCGGCGAGGATTTCGATGGTTCCGATTAGGCCGGTCCGTTGTCCCAGTGCACGGAGGAGCGCATTGATGAAATACGTGGTGGTGGTCTTGCCGTTTGTGCCGGTCACTCCGAACAGGCGCGGAGAATGGCCGGCGTCCGGCTGGCTCTGGTAGATCATGGCGGACAGGGGCCCCACCACGTTCCGCGGACCGTCCACCACGAGCACAGGGACATGAGTCTCCGCCGACAACGCCAGCAGACGCGCACCGGCGTCGTCGGTCAGGACCGCCACCGCTCCCCTCTCCACCGCTTGCGTGACAAAGTCTGCGCCGTGGCGGGAAGCACCCGGGAGCGCGACGTAGAGGTCGCCACGTTCCACAGTGCGTGAATTAAGCGAGATTCCCGTGACACCCACGGCGGCCGAGACGCCCGGGACAGGCACGCCGAGGGCCTCCCCGATGCTGTCCAGGCGGACTGCAGCCACCGCCGTCGGCCTGAACCGGGCGGCGGACTCCCCCGCCTGCCCGGTGGTGGTGCCTGGTGTGTTCTGCTCTGACAAAAGAAATCTCCGATGGTGCTAGTGGTTCAAACCCGCGCGATAAATATCCCGGTGCGGGCGGCGAACTGTGGCTGCCTGGCGTTACTTGGCGAACTGCGCCAGCCGGGCCGGTTCGCCGGTGGACGGCTGGACGTTGTAGGTGCGCAGCGCCTGGCTCATGACCGACCGGAAGACCGGACCATTGGTGATGCCGTAGATGCTGCCCTTCGGACGCTGCAGGACCACCTCCACAATAAACCGCGGATCATCCATCGGCGCCATCCCCACCATGGAGGCCGTGTAGCCGCAGTAGCCGGACTTGCCGTCGTCGCACGGGGACTCGGACGTTCCGGTCTTGGCACCAACGCGGTAGCCGTCGATGGCGGCGTCTTTGATCTGCCCCTCGGTGACCGCGCTTTCCAGGATGTCCCGGACCTGCTGGGCGGTGCTGTCCGAGACCACCTGCCGCGACGGCTGCGGGGCTACCTTATCCTCGGTGCCGTCTGCTGAAACGTAGGAGTCGATCAGGCGGGGCTGGAGCATCACGCCCTTGTTGGCGATGGTCTGGAAGGCGCGGACCGTCTGCAGCGTGGACTGGGAGACTCCCTGGCCGAACAGCACCGTGTATTGCTGGCGGCTGTCCCACTGGTCCGCGGGCGCAAGGATGCCGGACGCGATGGCAGGGAGTCCGATATCCGGCGCCTCGCCGATGCCGAACTTCCGCAGCCAGTCGTAGCGTTGCTCCTTGGTGAGCCGGGAGCCGGCCGCAACGGTTCCCGTGTTCATGGAGTAACCCAGGATGCCGGCGAGCGTGCGTTCCTCGGTGCCGTGGGTGAAGGCGTCCGTGAAGGTCTGGCCGTCGATCGTGTACGACGGCGGGAGCGTGAACGTGTCCAGGGGGCTGGACTTTCCTTCCTCGATGAGGGCCGAGGCCGTGATCATCTTTTGGACGGACCCCGGTTCGTAGGCTGCTGTCACGGTTCGGACTCCACGGTCCTTGGCGGCCACCCGGCCGGGGTCGTTCGGGTCCGGGGCGTTGGTGTCCGCCATAGCCACGATGTTGCCCGTCTTGACATCCATCACCAGGATGCTGCCCCACTCCGCACTCAGTTTATCGCTCTGGCTTTGGATGGCCTGCTGGGCGAAGTATTGAAGGTCCGAGTTCAGGGTTAGCTTGACATCCTTGCCGTCCTTCGGCGGGGTCAGTTCATCCACCCCCACGGGGATCCTGAGACCGTCGGCGCCGATCTCGAAGAGCCGTTTGCCGTCTTCTCCACGCAGCCGCCCGTCCTGGGTCTGCTCAATACCGGCCTGGCCGGAGTTGCCGTCCTGGAGGAATCCGATGATGCCGCCGGCAATTGATCCGTTGGGATAGACGCGCTTACTGACGCCCTCGGTGACAATGCCGGGGATCTGCAGGTTGGAAACCCTGTCCTCGACGTCCGGCTTGAGGTCCTTCGCCACGATGTAGTAGCGCTGTTCGCCGGTTACGGCGTTCCGGACGGCGTCTTGGTCCATGCCCAGGACGCCGGCCAGTTCTTTCAGCCCCTCGTCCCGTGAAACGTCTACCAGCTTGTCCTTGCCGTCCACTTTGGCGAGCCGTTTGAACGTCTCCGTCTTCGTGTTGACGGTCTGGTCCACCACCACGTTGTACCGGATCACGCTGTTGGCCAGGACTGTGCCGTTGGCGTCAAGGATGCTGCCGCGCTCGGCGGGGAGTGAAGTTTCGCGCATGCGATAGTCAAGGGCGGCCGCAGCCATCCCGCCAACATCGAGGCCCTGGACCATAAAGAGCTTGCCGCCCACCACCAGCAGCAGCGTCAGCATGATTCCCAGGCCGAGGCGCAATCGCTTGGTGGCGTTCGGCGCCTTGACATCCCTTGCGTTGCCGGTTGTCTGCGCCACCGTGATTCCTTGCTGCTCGCCTTGATGCCTGCTGTGGTGCCCGGCCGGGCACTTGGCCTTCCTGCCTGAACGGCTGCTTTTCAGCGGCTGTCAGTTACTGCCCGGGCACTTTCTGCTCGGGCGCCGGTACCGAACCCCCGTGGAGATCGACGGCCGGTACCGGTGGTGCCGGTATTGCCGCCGGAGTTCCGGCCGCGGGAGCCGGAGCCGGCGCTGTTGCTGCCGGCGCGGGCTCTCCGCTGGCAATCTTGCGGCTCACGGACGCATCGGAGGCTGTCACCGGCGGAACAACTGTCAGCGCCCCGGCCACCGCCGGCGCCGGAATGACGGCTCCGGCAGCGGCGCCCTTCACGGCCGGTGTTGCCTTGCCCGTGACGGTCAGGGTGGATAGGTCGATCTGGCCTTTGACGGTGGAAGCTACCATTCCCAAGTCTGCAGCCTTGGCGGCCAGATTCTGGGGAGCTTCGAAGTTTTGGAGCTGCTGTGTCAGATCCTGGTTCTGCTTGGTCAGCGTACTCTGCTTGCCCCTGAGTTCCACGAGCTGATACTGGGAGGTGGACACCGAAATATTGAGTACAAGCACCGCCACCAGTGCGACGGCCAGCAGGGCGAAGCACATCACCACAAACGGGGCACGGCGCTTCTTCGGCGCGGAGCGCACCACGGACAGGGGCGTGCGTTCCTTCCGGACAGGACCGTCAGGCTGGGCCCTGATAGCGGGCGCGCTGCTGCCGGAGAGGACCGGGAAGTTCTTAACGGCGGCGGTGCTCATGCTGCTCTCCTGGCTCTGATGCGTTCCACGGCGCGCAGCCTGGCGGAAGCGGCGCGCGGGTTTTCGGCGATTTCGACGGCGGTGGGTACCTCGGTGCCCTTTGTCAGGGTCTTAAGGGCAGCCTTGTGTTCTTCCAGCTCCACCGGGAATCCCAGCGGTGCTGAGGATTTGGAGCCGGCCTGGAAGACGGACTTGACGATCTTGTCCTCAAGGGAGTGGTAGGACATCACCACGATGCGTCCCCCCAGTGCTATGGCGTCCACGGCTGCGGGTACCGCGCGCTCCAGCACGTCGAGTTCCTCGTTGACTTCGATCCGCAGTGCCTGGAAAGTCCGCTTGGCCGGATGGCCGCCGGATTTGGCGGCTGCCGCGGGAACCACCGAACGGATCTGCTCCACCAGTTCCCCGGTGGTCGTGATTGGTTTGACCGCCCTTGCTGCGACGATCCTGTTGGCGATCCGGCCGGCGAATTTCTCCTCGCCCCATTTACGGATGATCCGAACGAGGTCCTCTTCGCTGTAGTTGTTGACCACATCCGCTGCTGTCTGGCCGCGACTGGTGTCCATGCGCATGTCCAGCGGCGCGTCGAAGGAGTAGGCGAAACCACGTTCGCGCTCGTCCAACTGAAGGGACGAGACACCCAGGTCCATCAGGATGCCGTGGACCTCCTTGACGCCAAGGTCCTCGAGGACTTCGGCAATTTCGTCGTACACAGCATGCACAAGGTCCGTGCGGTCAGCGAAACGGGCCAGCCGCTCCCCCGCCAGGGCCAGCGCCTCTTCGTCGCGGTCGATACCGATCAGGTGCAGGTCGGGGAAGCGTTCCAGCATGGCTTCGGAGTGGCCGCCCATGCCGAGCGTCGCGTCAATGGCGATGGGGGTTTCGCCACGGCTCCGCGCGGCTTCGAAACCAGGGGCCAACAAATTGATGCACCGGTCCTTCAGGACCGGCACATGGCGTTCGGACGTCGGCTTCGGGTGATCATTCATGCCTTCGTCCTTTCATTCGGCCGGTGTCCTGGGGTGCTTCTTGAGCCAGATCCCCATCCGCGCCTATCGTTCTCCCGCCTGGCTCCGGGGAAGTGAGCCAGGTGGACTGTCCGATGGGCGGCTGGAGATCTCGTTCAAGAAACGGTCTTCTGTGCCGTTCAGGTGATCACAGAATCCCCGGAATGGCGTCGTCGGTTTCAGAGAAGGCGGTTTCCTTCTCTGCCAGGTACTCATTCCATGCCTGGGCGTCCCAGATCTCGGCACGGGTTCCTGCGCCGATGACGGCCAGTTCCCTGCCGAGGCCTGCATACTCCCGGAGCGCCGCCGGAATGGTCACGCGCCCCTGCTTGTCAGGTACCTCGTCCGAGGCTCCAGAGAGAAAGACACGAATGTAGTCGCGAGCCTGCTTGGAGGAGATGGGCGCCTCCCGCATTTGCTCGTGAACCTTCGCAAACTCCTGCTCACTGAAGACGTAGATACAACGCTCCTGGCCCCTTGTAAGAACCAGCCCGGCAGCAAGTTCCTCGCGGAACTTTGCGGGGAGGATAATTCGGCCCTTTTCGTCCAGACGTGGCGAATGCGTGCCCAGAAACACTGGCCCACCGCCCGTCTGCCGTCAGGAACTGCACATCCCCTAATGTTGCAACTACCCTCTTATGTCCTCCACATTACTCCACTTTCCCCCACAGTCAATGCAAAAGGGGCCCCACAGGCTCCTTTTTGATGAACTTTTCCGCCACCTGGCGCGGAACCTCGAGGTGGATGAGAGTGGAGGGCCCGGGGAGCTTGGTGGGCCTCCCTGAAGCGAAAGGCACGACGACGGTTCGACCCGCCGTCGTGCCCTCCCCGCATGAGCCCCACCCGTCGTCGTAAATTTCCCAACCAGGTAGCTCTAACTGTCGTCTTGAGCGCTCAAAACGTCAGTTAGCGCTACCCACGTGGGCGGGGGTGCCGTTAAACGCCGAAGACCCGCCGAGGCGGGTCTTCGGTGGCGGTTCCACTTAGCAGCAGGAGCCAGGCGGGGAGAAAAGTGGAGGGGTGGGAAGTGGAGTAAAAAGGACAACCATCAGCGCGGCGGGCAGTTCGACACGTAGAACCGATAAATCAGCGCTGGAAGGGCCTCAGGAGTCGTCCCGGCGGCGCTCGTCCCAGCGCTCTTCAAGGCTGGACATGAAGGAACTCCGGGGCTTTCCGGACTTCCCTGCGGACGGGGAGCCTCCCTTGCCCCCGGAACCATTGCGCATGGTGGCGAAGTAAACTCCACCGCCCATAACAACGAAACCGAGAACGCCAACAATGATGATCTGGGTGGTAACGCCGACCAGGAGCAACGCGATGCCCGCCAAAGCAGCGAGGACACCGATGACGAGGTGACGGGTGGACCAGGTACGTCCAGGATCCGATCCCATGCTGTTTGCGAACTTCGGATCGTCCTCGTGCAGCTGCTTCTCCAGCTGCTCAAGCAGCTTCTGTTCGTGCTCCGAGAGCGGCATCACGACCTCCTTATGTAGGCCAACGTCCGGGCTGGTCCCATCCTGTACTCCTGCTCCAATAACGACCCACATGCCCGGGAGGTTCCCACCCGCCAACGTAGCGGATTGCGAACACCGGCATGAGGGTGATTGGAACGGCAGTGCGTCCAAGAAGTCCGGCAGTAACTGAAAACTATGTACATATAAGGATAGTTTGTCGGGGCCTGTTCTGAAAGACGGCCAGCACCCTCCCGGGCCGCTTGAACCGGGACCGAAATGCCTCTTAGCGGGCGCTGCCGGGGTCCAGCAGACTGGCTGGCAGGACGGATTTGTTGCCGAACTTCCGGCTGACCTGGTCCAGTGCCTGTTCAGCCGCGCGCCAGTTGTCATCCCTGCGGTCGAAGCTCAGCTGCAGGGAGGTCTGCGCGGCCTCTTCCAACTGCTCTGCCCTGATCCCCACCAGACGGACGGTCATGGGACGCGGCCCCAGGGACTCCAGCAACTGCAGTGCCACCCCGTGGATCAGCTGCGCACTGTCCACCGGCGTGTGCACTGTACGGCTCCGGGTAATAGTGGAAAAATCCGCATACCGAAGCTTCAAGGCCACGGTCCGGGCCACTGTTCCTGAACTTCGCAACCGGCCGGCGGTGCGATGGGCCAGCCGCAGCAGTTCGCGGCTGATGATGGCATCATCCCCGGTGTCCACAGCGAAGGTCTCCTCTGCGCCAATGCTTTTTTCCAGCCGCACAGGAGTTACCGGACGCGGGTCGATCCCCCACGACAGCCGGTAGACGTGCTCACCCGTGGCGCCGAGCACCTTCTTGAGGGAAGTCACAGGGGTGGCGGCCACATCTGCGACGGTTCGGATGCCCATCCGGGCCAACACGTCGGCGGTCTTGGCACCAATTCCCCACAGAGCCCCAACGGGCAGGCTGTGAAGGTAGGGCACGGTCTCATCCGGTCCGATGAGCAACAGTCCGTCAGGCTTGCAGCGCGTGGAGGCAATCTTTGCAACGAATTTGCTGGCCGCGATTCCAACGGACGCCGTGATGCCCAGTTCGGCAGCAACCCGGCGGCGGATCAACTCGCCGATTTCGCGTGGGGGGCCCAGCCGCCGGATTGCCCCACTCACATCCAGGAAGGCTTCGTCCACGCTTAACGGCTCGACGAGGTCGGTGATGGACTGGAAGATTTCCATCAACTGGGCGGACACTTCGTAGTACAGCTTGTGGCGCGGCTCAATAATGACGGCCTGCGGGCACATCCTGGCTGCGACCGCCATGGGCATGGCGGACTTCACGCCGAAGGCCCGGGCCTCATACGAGGCTGACAGGACCACCGAGCGGTCCGCCGGGAACCCCACGATCACAGGCCTTCCCCGGAGCTCCGGACGAGTGCGCAGCTCTACGGACACGAAAAATGCGTCCATGTCCACGTGCATGATGCAGTTGCGCTGGAGCTCGCGAAGACCCGCTTCGGTGTACTGGTTGTTCCGCTCTGGCCCCACAGCGGCAATTCTAGCTGTTGGTACTGACTAAACTGGAGGCTGAGCCCGGCATCAACCCCAGGAGGAAAGTCCCTGTGACGGTCACGAAGAATCTTAAGCCAACAGGATTAGCGGCCCTCGCCGCCGGCGCAATGCTGGCCCTTGCCGCCTGCAGTCCCGCGGCGCCCGACGTGACCTCATCGTCGGCAAGCACGTCCTCACCCGCCTCCAGTTCGTCCAGTGTCACGGCGTCTGCGAGCCCGACGGCCTCCCCCGGAACGTCTGCCACGGTGGGAAAGATCGTGGAAGGATTTCCGGAAACGCTGATTCCCGTGATGCCTGGCGCCACGGTAATTTCCAGCAGTCTGGATAAGGCCAAGCAGCCGGCCACCGCAGCGCTCGTTGCCAGCATCACAGCCCCCACCGCCGCCGTCGTGGACTTCTACACCAAGCACCTCGAGGGCCAGGGATTCAAAGCGGTACCCGGCGACGCAGTGGGAGCGGTTGCGTCCAAGGACTTCGTCCGAAACAACAACGAGACTGTCAACGTTGCGGTGGTCGAGGCGGCCGGCGTCTCCACCTTCACCATCGGCGCCAATGCGGCAGTTGAGTCAGCCAAGTGACGGTTTCGGAGCAGCTAAGGCTTGAACAGGCGGCCTTTGTAGCCGCGGTTGCCGGTGAACTGACAGACTTCCTCACCACGCGGCAGGCCCTTGTAGCGGGAATTTCCCCCGATATCGAACCCCTCATGGGGTCAATCTCCAACCTGGTGACCGGCGGCAAGAGACTCCGCGCTCTCATGTGCTACTGGGGTTGGCGGGGCGCCGGTGGCGAGCCTGAGTCCGGACAGATCGTCACGGCCGGCTCGGCGCTGGAGCTGTTCCAGGCGGCGGCGCTCATCCATGACGACATCATCGACCGTTCTGACACCCGCCGGGGTGGGCCGAGCGTCCACCGGCGGTTCAGCCAGTTGCACGATGCCCAAGGCTGGGCGCTGGACAGCGAACGGTTCGGACACGCGGCGGCCATCCTGACCGGCGACCTGTGCCTGTCCTTCAGTGAAGAGGCCTTCACCGACATTGGCAGGCAGGCGGCCGCCGGAAGCAGGGCGAGGCTGATCTTCAACCTCATGCGCACAGAAGTGATGGCGGGCCAATACCTGGACATCCTGGAAGAGGTCGCCGGACCAGTCCGGGACCGGGCAGGAGCTGTGACTCGGGCCCAGTCGATCATCAGGTTCAAGTCCGCGAAATATTCCACCGAACATCCGCTGGCACTTGGCGGTGCACTGGCGGGTGCCTCGGATGACCTGCTCCGTGGCTATTCGGCCTTTGCCTTGCCACTGGGTGAGGCGTTCCAGCTGCGTGACGACGTCCTGGGCGTCTTCGGTGACCCCGTCACCACCGGCAAGCCGGCAGGCGACGATCTACGCGAAGGCAAGAGGACTGTGTTGATTGCGCTGGCGCTGGAACAGGCATCAGCGCAGGAGTCAGCGTTTATAGATGCAAAGCTCGGGAGCCCTGACCTGGGCGACGGGGACGTGGCCGAGATCCGCCGGATTATCGAAGAATCCGGGGCGCTGGAGGCAACCGAACTGCTGATCAACGAATTCGGCACAGCCGCCTACCAAGCTCTGGAAGAGCTGCCACTGGACGAGCTGCCTAAGACGGCGCTGCGACGGCTGGCCGAAGCCACCGTCAGCCGCGCCGCCTGATTCTTACCAGGCGAGAGTCTGCGCCCGGCGCCTAATCTCGGTCTTTCGGCCTTCCCGCAGGGCGTCAATCGGCCGGCCACGCAGGGAATCGTCGGCAGTAAACAGCCAGACGATGAGGTCCTCGTCGGAATAGCCGGCATCCGCCAGGACCACGATGGTTCCCCGCAGGCTGTCGACAACCTGGCCGTCCTGAATAAACGCGGCCGGAACTGAGCGGATCCGCCGTTCTCCGACGCGCAGGGCCGCCAGCGCACGTTCATCAATAAGGCTGTGGACTTTCGTAATCGAAACATCCAGCAACTGCGCGACATCAGGCAGGGGCAGCCACTCGCCCACAAGGCTTTCTACGTTACTCACGGATCAAGGTTGCCACGGGCGGAGCCCTGCCGCCTAGTCGGGTATCCCGCGCATTCCGAGGAATCCTTCGACACTCCGCGAAACCGCACCTGCGAGGCCGTGCCCACTTCTTGTGCTACGGGCAAATTCATGAGAGATTCACATAGATCACATTTGTAACAGCAATAACTTAAGTAACACTAGTATCAATAATCACACGCATCACCCGTCCCCCGGCAGTTAAAGAAGAGGATTCTTTCCATGACGACGTCCCGCTCGCCAAAGCAGGCACCCCGGCCTAGCCTGCCCATGATTGCGGCCACCACCGCGGCACTTCCTGCGGTTGTCTTGTCGTCCTTGGCCCTTGCACATCCGGCCGCGGCAGAGGCGCCGGCACGCGCCATCCCGGCAACCCTTGCCGCCGCCATGAAAGCTCAGGCCGCCGAAGCCAAAGCGGCCCTCATCCCGGCGGCTTCAGTTTCCTCCAGCATTCCGACCGCTTTTATGCCGGCACAGCCCGCGGCTCCTGCCGAGTACACGATCGCCCGCGGCGACACCATCAGCGCCATCGCCGGGAAGTTCGGCCTGAACACCGGCGAAATCCTGACTCTGAACAACCTGCAGCCGAACACCATCATTTACCCGGGTCAGAAAATCAAGTTGTCCGGGTCGGCTGCGTCCCCGGCTCCGGCAGCAGCCCCTGCAGCCGCCCCGTCCGCGCCCGCCAACTCCGGTGGCAGTTACACCGTAAAGGCCGGAGACACACTCAGCGCCATCGCCTCCCGGCACAACGTCGGCCTGTCTGAGATCTTCAGCTGGAACGGCCTGAACATGCGCTCCATCATCTATCCGGGCCAGAAGATCAAGGTCGGATCCGGCGAGGCGGCCCCGGCCCCTGCGCCGCAGCCGGCTGCCGCACCGGCTGCTCCTGCTCCGGCCCCGGCTCCGGCAGCCCCTGCACCTTCCGCCGCTCCGGGTGGCTCCTACACCATCAAGGCAGGCGACACCCTGTCCGCTATCGCCTCGAAGCACGGCGTAAAGCTCTCGGACATCCTCTCAGCCAACCAGCTGAGCATGACCACAGTGATCTACCCGGGCAACAAACTGGTCATTCCCGGCGCCTCCATCCAGCCGGCGTCGTCCACTCCTGCGGCCACAGTGACCCCACTGGTTCCGAGTTCCTTCCTGGGCTTTTCCTACCCTGAAGCCGTGGTCAGCTCCGCCAACCAGAACAAGGCCTTGCTGAACGCCGCACCGGTGCCGTCCCGGGATGAGATGCGCGCTATCGTGGCTGACAGGGCCCGCGCGATGGGGGTGGAGCCGTCCCTGGCTCTCGCCTTCGCTTATCAGGAGTCAGGCTTTAACCAGCGTGCGGTTTCGCCTGCCAACGCCATCGGCACCATGCAGGTGATCCCTACATCCGGCGAGTGGGCATCGGACCTCGTAGGACGGAAGCTGAACCTGCTTGATCCCTACGACAACGCGACTGCTGGTGTTGCCATCATCAAGCGGCTGATTGCCACCAGTAAGGACGTGGACACGGCGATTGCCGGGTACTACCAAGGCCAGTACTCGGTCAGCAAGTACGGCATGTACGACGACACCAAGGCGTACGTCGCTGCCATCAGGGCGCACCAGAAGAACTTCGGCTAACCGGCCAACTGCAGCGCGCACCGGTCTTGCCGAAAAGGGCACCCGGGATAACGATAAGGGTCCGGACCGCACGTCGGTTCGGACCCTTTTCGTTGCGGGATTAGGATCGTAAGGTGCAGGAACAAGTCTCTGACCGTCTCGTTGGAACGCTGGTGGACAACCGCTACGCCGTCCGTTCCAAACTCGCGCGCGGAGGCATGTCCACCGTCTATCTCGCCACTGATCTCCGGCTGGAACGGGATGTTGCCCTCAAAGTCCTCCATCCACACCTCGCCACGGATGAGACCTTCCTGGACCGGCTCGGCCGGGAGGCGAAAGCCGCCGCAAAACTTTCCCACCCGCACGTTGTGGGGGTCCTGGATCAAGGCAACGACGGCGTGACGGCCTACCTGGTGATGGAGTACATCAAGGGCCACACTCTGCGCGACGTCATCAGGTCCAAGGGTGCGCTGCCTCCCCGGCTGGCACTTGCGCTCATCGATCCCGTGGTGGAAGGCCTGGGCGAGGCCCATGCGGCCGGTCTGATCCATCGCGATGTCAAGCCGGAGAATGTCCTCATCGCTGACGACGGCCGCATCAAGATCGGCGACTTCGGATTGGCCCGGGCCGTGACTACCTCCACCAGCACGGGAGCCCTGATCGGCACCGTGGGCTACCTCTCCCCCGAACTTGTGCTGGGAAAAACTGCGGACGCCCGCAGTGATATCTACTCCGTGGGCATCATGCTGTATGAAATGCTCACCGGCCAGCAGCCGTACGACGGCGAGGTCCCCATCCAGGTGGCCTACAAGCACGTTAACGAAACCGTGGGGCCGCCGTCGGCACTGGTGCCCGGGCTCGCCGCCGAAATGGATGAACTCGTTCAGTGGTGCACCGCCAACGATCCCGAAAACCGGCCGGTGGATGGCCATGCGCTGCTCCAGGAGTTGCGCCACATCCGGACCAACCTCACCAATGCCGAACTGGACCTCCGGCCCCCGGCTGCCGTCCCGGCCGGGCAGCCCAACTCCACCGAGATTATCGCGCGGACCAACAATCCCACCGCAGTGTTGTCCTCCTCCCTCGGCCGCCCGCGGCCCCAGCAGCCGTCGCGTCCGCCGCACGCTGCCGCCCCGCCTCATGCCCTGTACCCGCCGGATGACCTGTACCCGCCGGACCCGCGGCATATTCAGTATGAGCAGGATTTCCGGAACCAGGCCGAGGCGCCCGTCCCCCTCAGCAAGCGCGCGCAGCGAAAACTTGACCGCGAGGACGAGAAGGCAAGGTCGCGGGCAGCGGCGACGCCGGTCAGGAGCCTGCGCGAGGGGAACCCTCGCCGCCGCGGCATCCTCTGGATAGTGGCGCTCATCATCATCGCGCTGCTTGCCACCGGAGCCGGCTGGTTCTTCGGCATGGGACCGGGCGCATCCGCTACGATTCCGGCGGTCGCCAACAAGTCAGTGGCCCAGGCCCAGCAGCTGTTGAGCCAGGCTGGCTTTCAGTCCCGCACCAATGATGTGTTCGACGACGACGTGCCCTCGGGACTCGTAGTGGGCTCGGAACCGAAAGCGGGGACCGAGATCAGGAAGTTCCAGCCCGTGGCGCTGTTTGTCTCCAAGGGGCCCCAGCTGTACGAGCTGCCAAAGCTGACGGGCGGAACACTGGACCAGGCAAAGGTTGCACTGAACCAGGCCGAGATGGCCCTGGGCAATATCACGGAAAAATTCGACGAAGCCGTGGCCGCCGGCGTTGTGCTCGCCCAGGATCCGGCCGCCGGCGCCCCCGCACGGCACGGCACCCCGGTGAACCTCCTGGTATCCAAAGGCCCGCAGCCGATTCCCGTTCCGTCAGTTGTGGGCATGGACGAGAACGAGGCGGTCGACGCCATCCAAGCAGCCGGCCTCACGGCTAAGGTCGCGAAAGACAAGGTCAAAGATCCCAAAGTTCCCAAGGGGTCTGTTGCCGCCCAGTCGCCGGCCAACGGAACGCTGACAAAGGGCGCAACTGTGACGCTGACCATTTCGGATGGACCCAAGCTGGTCAAGGTTCCCAGCTTCGTCGGCAAGCAGGCCGCGGACGCCCGGAAGGGACTGGAAGCCCTGGGGTTCAAGGTCCAGGTCAACAACATCCTGGGCGGGTTCTTTGGAACAGTCCGTACCCAGGACCCCGTCGACGAACAGGTCCCGGAGGGTTCCGTCATCACCCTCACGGTGGTGTAGCAAAAGGGTGCCTCCCGTGACGCGAAGTCCGGAAGGCACCCTCCTGACGGTCAGTGCTTGGTCAATGCTCCAGCCACAAGGAAAGCCATCTCGAGGGACTGCATGTGGTTCAGGCGGGGGTCGCAGACCGACTCGTACTTGTCGAGGAACGCCTCCTGGTCCACGGGATCGGCACCGCCGAGGCACTCGGCGACGTCGTCACCGGTCATTTCCACGTGCAGGCCGCCGGGAACGGTGCCCAGGGCATGATGCACTTCGAAGAACCCGCGCACTTCGTCAATGACGTCGTCGAAATTGCGCGTCTTGTAGCCGTTGGGCGACGTGACGGTGTTGCCGTGCATGGGGTCAGTGACCCAGAGGACCTGGGCACCGGACGCGGTGACCTTTTCGACGACGGCGGGAAGCTTCTCGCGGATGTTTCCCGCACCCATGCGCGTGATGAAGGTCAGGCGGCCGGGTTCGCGTTCCGGGTCCAGCTTGTCGATGAGGCGCAGGGCGTCGTCGCCGGTGGTGGACGGGCCAAGCTTCACGCCGATCGGGTTGCGAACGCGGGAGAGGAAGTCGACGTGGGCGTCCTCGAGTCCGCGGGTCCGCTCCCCGATCCACAGGAAGTGGGCGGACGTGTCATAAGGGAAACCGGTGCGGGAGTCGATGCGGGTCAGTGCCCGCTCATAGTCCAGCAGCAGCGCTTCATGGCTCGCGAAGAATTCCACGCGCTTGAGCGCTTCGAAATCGGCGCCGCAGGAGGCCATGAACTTGATGGCACGGTCGATGTCACGGGCCAGGGACTCGTACCGTGCGTGCGCCGGGTTTTCGGTGAAGCCCTTGTTCCACTGGTGCACTGAGCGCAGGTCCGCGAACCCGCCCTGTGTGAAGGCCCTGATCAGGTTCAGGGTGGAGGCCGAGGTGTGGTACGCCCTGAGCATCCGGGCCGCGTCATGGCCACGGGATTCCGGCGTGAACTCGTAGCCGTTGACAATATCGCCGCGGTACGCCGGGAGGGTCACGCCGTCACGGGTTTCGTCGTTGGAGGAGCGCGGTTTGGCGAACTGCCCGGCCATCCGGCCCATCTTGATGACGGGCATCGCTGCACCGTAAGTGAGCACCACTGCCATCTGGAGGATGGTCTTGACGCGGGCGCTGATCTTGTCCGCTGTGGCGGCCTCGAACGTCTCGGCACAGTCGCCGCCCTGGAGCAGGAACGCCTTGCCCTGGGCAGCAGCCGCCAGTCGCTCACGCAGCACGTCTACTTCGCCGGCGAACACCAGCGGCGGGAGCACGGAGAGTTCGCGGACCGAAGCGTCAAATACGTCTTTGTCCTGCCAGCTCGGCTGCTGGGAGATGGGAAGGTCCCGCCAGTCATCAAGGCCAGGATAATTGGCGGCTCCGCTCTGGGCGGTGCTGGACAGCGAAAAGGCAGGTTTTGCAGATAGCTCAGTCACCATCTAAGACTAATGCTCGCCGACGGCTTCGGGGCACCGGACCGTCACGCGTCCGGAGAGGAGCGTCACAGTCAGCCCGCGGCGGCGTCCTCGCCGTCGGCGGCCGGGTCCTTGCCGTCCGGGCCGGCGGTCTCGGCGCCGGCAAGCCGGAGTTTGACGACGGCTGCGTATTCGTCCACATACTCCTGGCCGGAGAGCCGCATCAGCTCGAACATGATCTCGTCAGTGACTTTGCGCTGCACCAGCCGGTCATCGGCCTGGGCCGCGTACTGGCTGAAATCCAGCGGCGCCCCGAAAATCATGCCGATGCGCCGTATATTCGGCATGCGTTTGCCGATGGGCTGGACTTTGTCGGTCCCGATCATGGCTACCGGGATGACCGGCACGCCGGCCTGCAGCGCGAGCCTTGCCACGCCCACTTTGCCGCGGTACAGGCGCGCATCGGGGCTCCGGGTCCCTTCGGGGTAGATGCCCAGCAGGCCCCCGCTGGTGAGGACATCCATGCCGGCATTCAGCGAGACCGCAGATGCTGCCCCGCCGGACCTATCCATGGGCAGCTGGTTGGTGAGCCTGAAGAACATTGCCGTCAGCCTGCCTTTTAGACCAGTGCCCGTGAAGTACTCGGACTTTGCAAGGAAGACCACGGGCCTGGGAACCATCAGGGGCATGAATATGGAGTCGGAGAACGAAAGGTGGTTCGAAGCGATGATGGCTGCGCCCTCTGCCGGAACGTTGTCCAGGCCCTTGACCCAGGGGCGGAAAAGAAGCCTCAGCACCGGCCCCAGGAAGATCCTTTTCATGACCCAATAAAACACGTCTCGAACCTCTCCGGAAGCCTGCCGGCCAGCCCGCCGTTGGGTCAGGCCAGCACTTCAATGCAACCCTACTCTAGTGAGATTTGTCGCGAAGAGTGACACGATGGAGTCATGACAGAAAGCAGCACACCGCCCCGGCCTGCCGCTTTCAGCTACCCCGGCCACGGACCCAACGCCAGGACCGGGATCGCCATCTGCCACGGCTTTACCGGCAGCCCGCTCAGCGTCATGCCATGGGCTGAAGAACTTGCCGCCCAGGGGTTTGCCGTGTCGGTTCCCCTTCTTCCGGGCCATGGGACTGACTGGAGGCAGCTTGCACGCTCCAACTGGCGGGAATGGTACCGAACCTTCGAAGCTGCCTACCAGGAACTGAACGCCCGCACCGACCAATGTTTTGTGGCGGGCTTGTCCATGGGCGGCGCCATCGCACTGCTGACGGCCGCGCTGCATCCTGTGGCAGGCGTTTCGGTGGTGAACCCGGGGCTTAGCTTCTACGACCGTCGCGTCCGCGTCATCGGGGTGCTCAAGTATTTTCAGCGGACCACGGTGCCCATCCAGGAGGAAGAGCCGACGGCGGCAGTAACCGACGACGGCGACTACTCGCGCACACCGTTGGCAGCTGTGCATGAGCTGAAGAAGCTTTTCGGCGCAACCATCCGCGGGTTGTACAAGGTCAACGCCCCCGTGCAGGTGTTCAAGTCACGGACCGACGCCGTGGTGCCGCCCACCTCGCTTGCGACGCTTCGACGCCGGCTGGGACCGCGGCTGGTTGAGGTGGTTGATCTTCACAACAGCGGCCACGTAGCCACGCTCGACCTTGACGCTGCGGAGATTTTCAGCCGTTCCATCCAGTTCTTCCTCGACCATTCGGCAAACGACGGTCGCCGTTCCGCCGGCTCTACCGAGCCGGCACGCAGTGCAAACGCCGCCCAACCCACCTCGGAGACTTCATGACCGGCTTTCCGGACCACAGCCCCTTCAGCAGCCCGGCCGCCGGTGACGGAACCCGGGTCGGGGTAGTCCTCTCGCACGGGTTCACGGGAAGCCCGCACGGGCTCCGCACGTGGGCCCAGTCACTCGCCGACGCCGGCTTCGCCGTTCGCATGCCGCTGTTGCCGGGGCATGGCACCAGCTGGCAGGAGCTGGCACGGACCCGGTGGACGCAGTGGCATTCCGCGCTTGACGACGCATTCCTCGAGCTGGACGAGAAGTGCGACCATGTCTTCGCCGCCGGGCTGAGCATGGGCGGTGCGCTGGCACTGAGGATCGCCGCCACCAGACCCGTCTCGGGCGTGATTTTGGTAAACCCCGGGCTGGTCATAGATGATCCCCGTGCCCCGCTGGCCGGCATCCTGAAGCTTGTGCTGAAGAGCACTCCGGCGATCGCCAACGACATCCTCAAACCCGGTATGGATGAGGGGGCATACCCACGCACGCCGGTGGCCGCGGCCCATGAACTGAACAAAATGTTCAAGGACACCATCCGGCTGCTCCCCCGCGTCACCGCCCCTGTCCGGGTGTTCCGATCAACTGTGGACCATGTGGTCTCAGACTCGAGCATCGTGGCCCTGCGCCGCGGCCTGGTCAACGCTCCCCTGACGTTGACCACCCTGGAGAACAGCTACCACGTGGCAACCCTGGATAACGACGCCCAGGAAATCTTCAAGGGGTCCGTGAACTTCATCCATGCTGTGCTGGCCGAGGCTGCAGCAGCCGAGCTCAAGGAGGGCACTGCCCATGACCAGGCCTGACTCCGGCTCTCCGGACCAGAGTGCAAACCAGGACGACGCGGTCTGGCTCGATCTTGTTGCCCGGCTGGAGGGCACAGCCTCTGAGGACAGCAGCGCGGCCAACGGGAGCACTGCGGAGGACAGCACTGCGGAGGACAGCACGGCGCCGAACGTTCCGGGCAATCCGGCCAATCCGGAGGCCAACGGCACAGACACCCCGGGCCCCGGCCCTTCCCTGGCCACCGCCGACACGCCGGAAAGGCCGGCAACCTTCCGCGACTTTGATCCACTGGGCCTGGCCGGTCAGGCTCCCACCGAGTTGTCCGCAGCCGAACGCTCGGCCGCAGCCCGAACCGGCAGCGCCGGTCAGTCACGATCCGCCGAGGATACCGGCGCCGCGCAGGATGGCCACGCCAACCAGGGCGGCCTGGACGGCCCACGGGACTATGCGGTGGAGGACGACGGCGGCGAGTTTGTTCCGGAGGAACCCCCCAGCCTTTCCGGTACGGACCCGCTGACCATGCTTGCGTGGCTTGGCGCGGTGGGTGGCCCAATGGCCCTGCTCCTGTCCGCGATGTTCTGGCGGTCCGCGCCGTTGCTGGCGATAGTGGGAATGGTGTCAGTCTTCATCATGGCCGTGGTCTATCTGGTCATGAAGCTGCCCCAGGAAAAAGACGACAACGACGACGGCGCCCGCGTCTGAGCAGTGACTCAGCGGCGCATGCGGCCGCTCACTCGCGACAGATCCGCTGCTCCGATGAGCCCTGCATTGGGTCCCAGCGCTGCCAGTTCAATGCCAGCGGCGGGACGGAACCCGCGGCCCGTCAGATTCCTCGCGAACGCTTTGCGGGCCGGTTCCACCAGCAGGTCCCCCGCTGAACATAGCCCGCCGCCGATCACAAAGAGTCCCGGATCCAGCGCTGCGGCGAGATTTGCCAGTCCCAGGCCCAGCCACTCTCCCACTTCGTCGAGCAGCTCTCGGCAGGCTGCGTCGCCGGCCAGGGCAAGGTCGGTAACTATCGCACCGGTGATCCGGTCCGGTTTTCCTCCCACCGCGCCCAGCAGTTCCTGGGCCACCGGCGAATTTGCCGAGGCCAGGATCCTGGCTTCGCGCCCCAGCGCATTGCCCGAGGCATATTGTTCCCAACAGCCCCGGTTGCCGCACTCACAACGGTGTCCGCCCGGCATGATGATTTGGTGGCCAAATTCACCGGCCACACCAAACCGGCCCCGCTCCACCCGGCCGTCCATCACCATGGCGCCACCGATGCCGGTGCCGAGCGTGATGCACACGAGCCTGCTCTCCCCCTGTCCCGCACCGAAGCGCCATTCCGCCCACGCCGCAGCATCGGCGTCGTTCGTCAATAGGACGGGCCGGCGCAACAAGCGCTGCAGGTTGGCCCGCAAAGGCTCGTTGCGCCAGGCCAGGTGCGGGCTAAAAAGTACTGTGCCGCCGTCGAGATCCATCCAACCGGCCGCCCCGATACCCACTGACCGGACCCTGTGACCTGCACCCAACTCGTCCACGAGCTCCACGATGACCTGCTCCACGGCCCGCGGGTCGCTGCCTGGCGTGGATCGCCGCGCCTCGCAAAGGATCCGGCCCTCGCCGTCCACTACGCCGGCGGCCACTTTGGTGCCACCGATATCGATGCCAATCGCCAGCCCCGTTCGCCCGAGCCGCGGGCTCGCGCGGAACTTCTCCCCGCGCCAGGTCTGTCTGCGGCCAAGGCGGGGTCCCTGACGCCAGGGCACCGGCCGGCTGGTCGGACTGGCCTGCTCAGGGAGGGACGCTGCGTACATAGTGACTCATTCTAGGTGCGCCGCCGGGTTGGGGTCCGGTAGGCCTGCCACGTATCTTCTCCGCACCCTTTGACTCCTATGTTACTGGCCAGTAGGTTTATGACTGCACGACCATGTTGCAGGCGTATTAGTCTTTAGGGACACCCTGCGCGGGTCCACGGATATCAAAGGAGCTATAGTGCGCGAATTCAGTGTTCCGCCACTGGTTGTTGTCCCACCGGAAACCAACATCACCGATCTGGTGCTGCGGCAGGCCGCCAAGCCCAGCAACCCGGCACTGTTCTCCCGGCTCAACTCCGCAGGCGCCTGGCAGGACGTCTCGGCAAAGGACTTCCTCGCAGACGTCTCCGCGCTTGCCAAAGGTCTCATCGCAAGTGGTGTGGCCGCCGGCGACCGGGTAGGAATCATGTCCCGCACGCGCTATGAATGGGCGCTCGTCGACTTCGCTATTTGGTTTGCCGGGGCAGTCTCGGTGCCGATCTACGAAACGTCCTCGCCGTCGCAGGTCGCCTGGAACCTCGGTGACTCGGGCGCCGTTGCCGCATTCGGCGAGTCCTCCCACCACGAGGACGTCATCCGCCAGGCCGCCATTTCCGAGGGTCTCACTGCGCTGCAGCACGTCTGGCAACTCGAAGGCGCCGGGCTGGACGCGGTTCGCGAAGCGGGCCGGGATGTCAGCGACGCCGACCTCGAGGAACGCCGGACGTCCGCCAAACTTAGCGACGTAGCCACCATCATCTACACCTCAGGAACCACCGGCCGGCCCAAGGGCTGCGAGCTCACCCACGGAAACTTCGTTGAGCTCTCCGACAACACGCTGGCAATCCTTGGCGGCGTCGTCAACGAGCAAGCCAAAACCATCATGTTCCTGCCGCTGGCCCACGTTTTCGCGCGCTTCATCTCGGTCCTCGCCGTTGCTGCCGGTGCCACCGTGGCTCACACTCCCGACATCAAGAATCTTCTCGCTGACCTGCAGAGCTATCAGCCCACGTTTATCCTGGCTGTCCCCCGCGTGTTCGAGAAGGTCTACAACTCGGCGCTGACCAAAGCCGAGGACGGCGGCAAGGGCGCCATCTTCCACAAGGCCGCCGAAACAGCCATCGCGTTCTCCAAAGCCCGCCAGGCAGGACACGTGGGCTTGGGGCTGAAACTCAAGCACGCCCTGTTCGACAAATTAGTGTACGGAAAGCTGCGTGCTGCCATGGGCGGGAATGTTGCCCATGCAGTGTCCGGCGGCGGCCCGCTCGGCGAACGGCTGGGCCATTTCTTCCAGGGCATCGGTCTGCAGATCCTGGAGGGTTACGGCCTGACGGAGACCACCGCTCCCATTTCGGTGAACACTCCGGCCCTTATCAAGATCGGCTCGGTCGGCAAGCCCCTGCCGGGCAACTCCGTCAAAATTGCCGACGACGGCGAAATCCTCGCCAAAGGCGTTTGCGTCATGCGCGGCTACTACCAGCGCGACGACCTGATGGCCGACACCTTCAGCGACGGCTGGTTCCGGACGGGCGATATCGGAAAGCTGGACGAGAGCGGCTTCCTCTGGATTACCGGCCGGAAAAAGGAAATCATCGTCACTGCCGGCGGCAAAAACGTCATCCCGGCCCTTCTGGAGGATCAGATCCGCGCTGATGCTCTGGTCTCGCAGGTCCTGGTTGTCGGTGACAACAGGCCGTTCATCGGCGCCCTGGTCACCCTCGACCAGGAAGCACTCCCCGGCTGGCTGCAGCGCCACGGGCTGCCGGAATCCACCACCCTCGAGGAGGCAGTGGAGAATCCTGTGGTCAAAGCGGCCGTGCAGGACCTCATCACGCAGGCCAACAGCTCGGTGTCCCAGGCCGAGGCCATCAAATCCTTCCGGATTGTCGCGTCCGACTTCACGGAGGCGTCCGGCCACCTGACCCCGTCCATGAAAGTGAAGCGGGCCCAGGTGATGAAGGACTTCGAAACAGTCATCGAGGAAATGTACGCCGCGAAGCGCACCTCCAACGTCTAATACAACGAACGCGGGGTCACTCCCCGCCCGATAAACCGAGTTTATTGGGTGGGAAGTGACCCCGCGTTGCGTTTGATTGGTGTTTACTCCACGACCAGGAGGAGGTCACCGCCCTGGACCTGCTCCACCGCTGAAATGGCGAGGCGCGAGACCTTGCCGCCCACCGGCGTCGTGATGGATGCTTCCATCTTCATCGCTTCGATGGTGGCCACGGTGTCGCCTGCCGTAACCGTATCGCCGGCCTTGACAGTTACCGTGACAGCGCCTGCGAACGGTGCCGCAACGTGGCCCTGCTGGGCCGGATCTGCCTTTTCGGCAGCCTTGACGTTGCTGACCACGGAACGGTCACGGACGACGACGGGGCGTGACTGCCCGTTGAGCGTACACATCACCGTTCGCATGCCCTTTTCGTCGGGCTCCGAGACGGCCTCCAGCGAGGCAATCAGCCGGACACCCTTCTCGAGCTGGATCTCGTGCTCGGCGCCACGCTGCAGACCGTACAGGTAATCGCGGGTGTCGAGCACCGAGATGTTGCCGTAGGTCTCCACACTCTTGAGGTAATCCTTGGTGGGACCGTCGAAGAGAAGCCGGTTCAGCGTAGTCTGCCGCGTCTTGGAATCTCCCTTGAGCGCGGCACTGTCCTCAGCGCTGAGCTCAACGTCGCGGACCTTGATGCTGCGGCCCTGTAGTGCCTTGGTGCGGAACGGTTCCGGCCAGCCTCCGGGCGGGTCACCGAGTTCGCCGGACAGGAACCCGATGACCGAGTCAGGGATGTCGTAGTTTTGCGGGTTCTCATTGAAGTCGGCGGGATCTGCGTTGAGTCCCACCAGGTGCAGCGCAAGATCGCCCACAACCTTCGACGACGGCGTGACCTTCACCAGGCGGCCCAGGATACGGTCAGCCGCGGTGTACATGTCCTCGATAGCTTCGAAGCGCTCCCCCAGTCCCAGCGCCATGGCCTGCTGGCGCAGGTTGGACAGCTGGCCACCCGGGATCTCGTGCTTGTAGACCCGGCCGGTGGGGCCCGGCAGGCCCGATTCGAACGGTGCGTAGACGCGGCGCACGGCCTCCCAGTAAGGCTCCAGTGAGCTGACCGCATCCAGGTCCAGGCCGGTGTCCCGCGGGGTGTGGGCCAGTGCCGCCACGAGAGCGGAAGCCGAGACCTGGCTGGTGGTGCCGGCCAAGGAGGCCGACGCGACGTCCACGGCATCCACGCCGGCGTCAACCGCCGCCATCAGGGTTGCCAGCTGGCCGCCTGCGGTGTCGTGGGTGTGGAGGTGGACGGGAAGGTCGAAACGCTCGCGCAGGGCGGCCACCAGCTTGGCAGCCGCTGCCGGCCGGAGCAGGCCGGCCATGTCCTTGATTGCCAGGATGTGGGCGCCGGCGTCGACGATCCGCTGCGCGAGTTCCAGGTAGTAATCCAGGGTGTAGAGCTTCTCGTCCGGGTTCAGCAGGTCGCCGGTGTAGCACAGGGCCACCTCGGCCACTGCAGTTCCGGTGGCCCGGACCACACGGATAGCGGGCGCCATCTGGTTCACGTCATTAAGCGCGTCAAAGATGCGGAAAATGTCGATGCCGGTGGCGGCGGCCTCGTTGACAAAAGCCTCGGTCACCTCTTCCGGGTACGGCGTATAGCCAACCGTGTTCCGGCCGCGCAGCAGCATCTGCAGGCAGACGTTGGGCAGCGCCTTCCGGAGGGCCGCCAGGCGGTCCCAGGGGTCCTCGCCCAGGAAGCGCAGCGCTACGTCGTAGGTGGCACCGCCCCAGGCTTCAACGGACAGGAGTTCCGGCAGCAACGCTGTGACGGACGGGCCTGCCGCCACGAGGTCGCGGGTCCGTACCCGGGTAGCCAGCAGCGACTGGTGGGCGTCGCGGAACGTGGTGTCGGTGACCGCGACGGCCGTCTGCTCCCGGAGCGCCTTCGCGAATCCTTCCGGGCCGAGCTCCTGGAGACGCTGGCGGGAACCGGGCACCGGCCGCAGGTCGCCCACGGCAGGCAGCTTTGCGGCCGGATCCGAGTGCACGGTGAGCTCGCCGTTGGGCTTGTTGACTGTCACTTCGGCCAGCCAGGTGAGCAGCTTGGTTCCGCGGTCAGCTGAGACCCGGGCCTTCAGGAGCTGCGGACGCTCGTCGATGAAGTTGGTGGCCACATTTCCGGCAATGAAGTCAGGATCGTCCAGCACGGCCTGCAGGAACGAGATGTTGGTGGATACACCGCGGATACGGAACTCGGCGAGGGCACGCCGGGCACGGGCAACAGCTGTCGGGTAATCGCGGCCACGGCAGCTCAGTTTCACCAGCATGGAGTCGAAGTGGGGGCTGATCTCGGCACCCGAGTAAACGGTGCCTCCGTCGAGCCTTACACCGGCGCCGCCGGCGGAGCGGTAACCGGTGATCTTACCGACGTCGGGACGGAACCCGTTGGCGGGGTCCTCGGTGGTGATGCGGCACTGCAGCGCGGCACCGCGGAGCTTTACCGTCTCCTGGGACAGGCCGAGGTCCGCCAGGGTCTCGCCGGACGCGATCCGCAGCTGCGCCTGCACCAGGTCAACGTCGGTCACTTCCTCAGTGACGGTGTGTTCCACCTGGATGCGGGGGTTCATTTCAATGAATACGTGCTGGCCCGCGCGTTCGCCGACTGTATCCACCAGGAACTCAACTGTTCCGGCGTTGACGTAGTTCAGGGCCTTGGCGAACTTCACGGCGTCGCGGTACAGCGCCTGGCGGATCCCTTCGTCCAGGTTGGGCGCGGGCGCGATCTCAATAACCTTCTGGTGACGGCGCTGGATGGAGCAGTCACGCTCGAACAGGTGCATGACGTTCCCCTCGGCGTCCGCCAGGATCTGCACCTCGATGTGGCGGGGGCGGAGGACTGCCTGCTCCAGGAACATCGTGGGATCGCCGAATGCCGCATCCGCCTCACGCATGGCCGCCTGAAGGGCTTCCGGGAGGGCTTCACGTGTGTCCACGCGGCGCATGCCGCGCCCGCCGCCGCCGGCCACTGCCTTGGCGAAGATGGGGAAGCCTATCTCGTCGGCAGCCGCGATCAGTTCATCCAGGTCCTTGGACGGTTCGCTCGACTTCAGGACCGGAACGCCCGCGTCACGTGCAGCCTTCAGAGCCGCCACCTTGTTGCCGGCCAGTTCCAGCACCTCGGCCGGCGGTCCGACAAAGGTGATGCCCGCCTCCTTGGCGGCGCGGGCCAGGTCGGGGTTCTCCGAGAGGAATCCGTACCCGGGGTAGATAGCGTCTGCCCCTGACTCCTTGGCCACCCGCACAACCTCCGCAACATCCAGGTAGGCCCGGACGGGGTGGCCTTCCTCGCCGATCAGATACGCCTCGTCGGCCTTCTGGCGGTGGATCGAGTTGCGGTCCTCGTTGGGAAAGACAGCAACGGTCTTGGCGCCCAGCTCGTAGCTGGCGCGGAAGGCCCTGATCGCGATTTCGCCGCGGTTGGCCACCAGAATCTTGGAAAACATACTTCTCCTGCATCATCGCGGGTGTATCGGTAGGTGGTGACAGTGTCTAAGACCTGTGCCGACAAACACAAATCATTGTGGCCACAGTCACACAAACTTCCGTCATGTCCCGCGTGAATCGACGGACGCCCGCAGAAGCGGTCCGCTCAGCAGACGGTAAAGCCATGCCGGTCTCCCTTAAAGCGGAATTCGCCGGCATAGCCACATATGATGAGTACGGCGGCAGGGGCTGCCCGGCTTCGGCACTGCCGGAGCAAACAGTACCCCCAACACGGCATCCGGCGTTAGGTTTTGGTCTCACAAGTGCAAGTAGTCAGCATCAGCAGCCTCAAGGGCGGAGTCGGCAAGACTTCCGTCACCACAGGATTGGCGTCTGCGGCGCTTGCCGCAGGGATTCCCACACTGGTGGTGGATCTGGATCCCCATGCAGACGCGACCACGGCCCTCGGCGTCCAGCCCGGCGACCAACTGGACATCGGCAGGATGCTCAAGAGCCCGCGCCGCGCCAAGCTGGCGGAGAACGTAGCGGGCAGTTCCTGGACCGCACGGGCCAATTCGAACGGCTCCGGGCCGGCCATACTGGACGTCGCTGTGGGCTCCGCGTACACCGGCATCTACGACCGGCCGGACCTTGGCCGCCGCGACCTCCGCCGGCTGTCGTCAGTCCTCGCCGGCGCCGATCGTTATGACCTGGTCCTCATCGACTGCCCGCCGTCCCTGAACGGACTGACCCGGATGGCCTGGTCCGCGAGCGACAAGGTAGCGCTCGTGGCCGAGCCTGGGCTCTTTTCCGTGGCCGGCACGGAACGGACCATGCGCGCCATCCAGCTCTTCAAGCAGGAATTCGCCCCCAACCTCTCCCCCGCCGGCATTGTCGCAAACCGCGTCCGCACCGGCTCGTCCGAACACACCTACCGGCTCGCCGAGATGGAATCGATGTTCGGCGACCTGCTGTTGAGCCCGCGGATTCCCGAGCAGGCGAACTGGCAGCAGATCCAGGGCGCCGCCCACCCTGTGCACCACTGGCCCGGAGAATCGGCCAAAACTTCGGCCGCACTGTTCGATGCCTTGCTGGCCAACCTTCTCGCGGCAGGCAGCGGATTGCGCAACCGGACCCAGCGCTGATCCTCCGGGGATGGTCCTCGACACGGAAGAGGCCACCCCCGCCTGAGTAATTCAGGCGGGGGTGGCCTCTTTTTCTGTCGTATGTCAGCTGATTTTACGTGCAGCGCGCCGTTTGCTCAGTTCGTCGTCGGGAAAGGACTGCACTGCCGCGTGTTCGCTCGGCAGGGAAGCCAGGCTGCCCTCGACTTCTCGCCAGACGCGGCCCACAGCGATGCCGAAGACGCCCTGGCCGCCCTGGACAAGGTCTATTACTTCATCGGCGGAGGTGCATTCATATACGCTGGCGCCGTCGCTCATGAGGGTGATCTGGGCCAGATCCTCCACCCCGCGTTCGCGCAGGTGTTCCACGGCTGAGCGGATCTGCTGAAGGGAGACGCCGGTATCCAGCAGGCGCTTAACCACCTTGAGTACCAGGATGTCCCGGAAACCATACAACCGCTGCGAACCGGAGCCGGCAGCACCGCGGACGGCGGGTTCAACCAGGCCGGTACGCGCCCAGTAGTCCAGCTGGCGGTAGGTGATGCCCGCGGCTTTGCAGGCCGTCGGGCCGCGGTAGCCTGCGTCTTCGTCAAGGACAGGGAGGTCTTCGGTAAACAGGAGGCCCTGGGCACCGCTTGCGGGCACAGCCACACCAGCCGTCGTCGTGGGCTGCTTCAGTCCGCCTGCTTCGCCTTTGGGACTCACCTGGATCCTCCTTCGTATAAGCTCCCGGGGACCACTGCATCAGCCAGTCCACGCATGAAGTCCATCCGTGTAATTCGCGGGGGTCGTACTTTTACAGTGTGACTTGCGCGGCTGCTGTAAGCAATGGGAGCCTGATACCTTCGACGTTAGGCCCGCGCGGGCCGCAGGTCAAAGACCTCGGCCGGATCGCAAAGGCGTGTCGGAACTTTCAGCCTCAACTTTAACCTTAATGAGACCTTAACCGTCGAAATCCTCAGGTTCCACGTCGTCCAGGAACTCGCGGAACCGCCGCAGTTCCCGCTCCTCGTCCACGGTGGGGCCGGGCTCGGCGTCCTCGCCCTCATCGTGTTCGGTGATGCGGACCCCGGCCTCGTCCATCACGGAGTCAGCGCACCAGATGCGGCACTTGGCCCGCAGTGCGATGGCCAGTGCATCCGAAGCCCGGGAACTGACAGTGGTGCCGTTCTCGAACTGGAGTTGACCGTAGAAGATATTGTCCTCGACAGCAACGATGTTCACGCTGACCACTGAATGCCCGAGGGACTCCACAACGTCCACCAAAAGGTCATGGGTCATGGGCCGCGGCGGGACTACCCCCTGCTGGGCGAGGGCGATGGCACTGGCTTCGGGCGTTCCAATCCAAATGGGCACGTGGCGCTCACCGTGCATCTCGCGCAGGAGGACCAGTGGCTGGTTGGAGGGCAGTTCGATGCGAACGCCTACGATCTCGACTTCGATCATCAGATGTCCATACGGGAGATGCGGTCCTGCACCAGGGCCCGGTGCAGGATCAGGCAAAGGTCGGAAATTTCGCGGGCTGCTTCGGCGGCCCGCGCCTGGGAAGCGGAATCGCGCCGGGACGCCAACGGGGCAACCGCCCGCTCCACGAGCCCAAATTCGCGTTCCGCGGCGGCCTGGAACGGACGCAGGTGGCGCGGCTCCAGCCCGTGGCCCTCCAACTGCACACACGCCCTGGCCACTTGGAGCGCATGCTCATCAAATTTGCCGTTGCTGTGGCTGATGAGCCCAAAGCTCAACAGCGACTGGAGCAGCGGGACGCTCGCGCCCGACTCGGCCCGCAGTTGCTCCTCGCTGAATTTCCGTCCCCGGTTTTGGAGCTCCGCTGCCAGTTCGTCGGAGACGATCCGGGGCGAAACCACGACGCCGGGCGGCAGGTTTTCGGGGCGTTCGCCCCTGTCGATCGCATCAAGGTAGTCCTTGATGACCTTGAGGGGAAGGTACTGGTCGCGTTGCAGCGCCAACACAAAGCGGAGGCGCTCCACATCGCTCTCCGCGTACTGCCGGTAACCGGCCGGGGTCCGGCGCGGATTGATCAGTCCCTTTTCCTCAAGGAACCTGATTTTCGACGCGCTCATACCGGGAAAGTCGGCGCTGAGTTGGGCGAGGACTTCCCCGATGTTCAGGACTTGGGGTCCCCGGCGTTCCGGTTGGGCCATTGCCACAGGCAAATGTCCCTGAATCAGGCGCGGCCTGCAGCGCGGGCAGGGCTCAGGTAGAAGGTGAGGCGGAACTTGCCGATCTGGACTTCGTTCCCGGATTTGAGCTCAACACTGTCCACACGGTCGTGATTGACGTACGTTCCGTTGAGGCTGCCCGTGTCCACGACTTCGAAGCTACGGGGAGTGCGTCGGAACTCCACGTGGCGCCGCGAAA
The DNA here is from genome assembly GCF_052113505.1 of Pseudarthrobacter sp. TAF60_1. Lineage (NCBI taxonomy): Bacteria > Bacillati > Actinomycetota > Actinomycetes > Micrococcales > Micrococcaceae > Pseudarthrobacter > Pseudarthrobacter sp. TAF60_1. The sequence continues at coordinate 33,189 of NZ_JBFRDI010000004.1, read as the reverse complement.
CGGTGACGTCATCGAGGAAGATGTCGGCGTCCGGGTGCCGGCCGGCCGTGGTGGTGTCGGAGTCCAGCAGGAAGCGGGCTCCGGCATTCGGTCCGCTATGGGCAACCAGGAGCGCCGACCCCGCAGGCAGAGCCTCAACGGACAACCGTTCCTCGGTGGACAGCCTGGGGGCGATGATGGGCTCATCGGCGACGGGGGTGAGATGGATCGAGGTGGTCTCCGAAGCCCTGGCCGCACCCGTGCCGTAATCGCCTTCGGCATGGTCCTTCTTGTGGCCAACCATGGCTTCCTCCTCTTTCGCTGCAGCTCACACGACTGCATTCAACATTTCCTGCGGGTTACACCGCGCGGTTCGGACGCGGGCCCGCATCCGGCCATTGACGTGCGACGACGCCCACTGGCCGGACCGGAATATCCCGTTAGGTTCAGCCTACCTGCTGTTCGTACTCCGATGCACTGAGCAAAGAGTCAACGGCGTCGGCTTCGGCGAGCTTGATCTCGATGAGCCAGCCGTCGCCGTACGGATCAGTGTTGATCAGAGCCGAGTCGGTGTCGAGGGATTCGTTGCGGGCAACCACTTCCCCGCTCACCGGAGCGTAGATGTCGCTGACGCTCTTTGTGGATTCCACCTCGCCCACCACTTCATTGGCGGTGACCTTACTTCCGGCTTCAGGCATCTGGGCGTAGACAACATCTCCGAGTGCGTCCTGGGCGAAATCAGTAATGCCCACACGGACCACGCCGTCAGCGTTCGGTGCGGTTACCCACTCGTGTTCGGCGGTGTAGGACAGGTCTTCGGGAATGTTGCTCATCAGGGGCCTTTCATCGGGTCAATCACCAATGTCAACGGGGCCTGGGAAACAGGCCGCCGCTGAAAGTATAGGCACAAGTCCACGGGCGTTCGAGGATGATTCTGACATGATGGGACGCATGGGATCACAGGCACAGGAAACACCCAGGAAAAAGGGATATTGGGCTCCGCGGATCATCTTTGGCGCCGTTGCCATTCTGTTCCTGGCCATTGCGTATTTCGCCCTCGCAGCCGTCCTGCCAGTGTGGTGGGCGAACGTCATCCGCAACCAGGTCCAGGGCGATCTTGGCGCCGGGATCCTGGTGGGGATGTTTTTCGGGTTTGTGTTCACCTTTGTGCCTCTCCTGGTGGCGTGGCAGGCAACGCGTAAGAGCCTCGGCTGGCCGTGGAAACTGGTGATCCTGGTTGTTGCGGTGGCCGTCGCGGCGCCCAATCTCCTGACTGCCGGGATCATGTTCGGCAGCTCCCAGGCCGCGCACAACGGCCAACGGATCCTGGGCACGGAGGCCACCTGGTTCCCGCTGTGGACACAAATCGCGGCGATTGCCGCCGTCGTGATTTTCGTCGTGGGCGTCATCCTCTGGAAGATTTGGCGGCAGCGTGGCAGGAAGGTGAAGTTACTCAAGAAGGCCGAGGCTGAGCGCTCCCTTGCCTCGATGGCGGACGGGGAAGGCGAGCCAACGCCCGCTGCACCCGACACACAGGCTGACCGCCGGTAGTCCCATGCCGGAACTACCCGAGGTTGCAGGCCTGGCCGGATTCCTGGATGGACAGCTGCGCGGTTCGGTGGTGCAGAAGCTCCAGATCGTCTCGTTCGCCGTCCTGAAGACCGCAGATCCGCCTTACACTGCACTGGAGGGGAGAAGTGTTGCCGGTGTGCGGCGGTTCGGAAAGTTCATCTGCATCGACACCGATGGGCCTTCGTTCGTTTTCCACCTGGCCCGGGCAGGTTGGGTCCGCTTCACGGACTCTCCCGCCGACACGCAACTTCGGCTTGGCAAGAGCTACATCGCCGCCAGGCTCACGTTCGCCGGCGCCGACGGCCGCCACGGCATGGATCTCACCGAGGCCGGGACCAAGAAGAGTCTTGCAGTCTACGTAGTACGCGATCCCCACGACGTGCCGGGCATCGCCGCCCTCGGCCCGGATCCTTTCAGCGAGAAGTTCGACGCCGACTCGCTGGCCGAGATTCTCGGCTCCAGTTCCCAGCAGATCAAGGGCCTCCTGCGGAGCCAAAGCGTTATTGCCGGAATCGGCAACGCCTACAGCGACGAAATCCTGCATGCAGCCAGGATTTCCCCCTTCGCCATCGCCAAAACCCTGGACCGCCCTACCGTGCAGGTGCTTTACGACGCGATCCACACCGTCCTCGGAACGGCCTTGGCCGAGGCTGCAGGGAAGCCGCCCAGTGAACTCAAGGACGCCAAGCGCAGCCACATGCGCGTCCATGCCCGCACCGGCGAGGCGTGCCCGGTCTGCGGCGATACCGTCCGGGAAGTCTCGTTCGCAGACACAGCCCTGCAGTACTGCCCCACCTGCCAGACGCACGGAAAGATCCTGGCGGACCGCAGGACCTCCAAGTTCCTGAAGTAGGAAGCGGCTGGTCGCTAAAGGTTGCCGCACAGGGCTGCGTAACATTTCCCGCGCCTTTATGGAGGATTATCCCCCTAATAACACCCCAAGCCTTCCCACCTGGGAGTCAGCTGAGTAGTGTGGTGGTCACGTCCCCCCTTCGAATACAAAGCGCGGACGGAAACTGGTTACATGAGGGCCCGGACACCGGCGCTCATACCTAAAATTCAGTGCCCATTTTTGGGCCTTCATCATCACCCACGGCGCCCTTCCGTTCTGAACCCGGGGGCAATTAGGGTTCCCCTTTGGTGCGGGCGCTGGCACCCTCAAGTTTGGTGCTTCCCGCGGACCCACCGCGCCAGCAAAGCTACCGGACTTGATAAATAACCGCAGACAGGCGACTCAGCATAGGAGTGGACTGCGCCGAAGATGGCCGGCTCACGCCGCCTGTTTCACCTGTTCCTGCGGTAGCCACGAATTGATCACGTTTGGATAATTCTCATGAACAAAGTAGCTCGACTCTTAGGCTCTACTGCACTTGCTGCGAGTCTGACCCTCGGTGGATCGGCTCTTACAGCTGGTGCTGCCTTCGCAAACAGCGGCAACGATCGCGCGTCCTACAGCAATGACCACCGAAGCGACGACCACCGCGATGACGGCCGCCGCGGTGATGACCGCGACTCCCGCCACAATAATTACCGGTACCTCTACCACTGCTTCGACAGGCACCACGACTGGTACGAGTGGGGCAACAAGTACGACCACAGGTGGAATTGCGACCTCGTCTATGTGCGGCGCTGATTCCAAAGCCTGGGGTGAACTGGCGGCGCCTCCACGTGAGGGCTAACCAGCCCAGCGGGCAGCGCCCAGTAAGACTGGGCAATGCCAAGCCCTCAGTAAGCGGCCCGGCTAAACGGACCGCCAAATAATAAAGGACCGGAACCACGCGTTTCCGCGTGATTCCGGTCCTTCGTGGTCGGGCTGACAGGATTTGAACCTGCGACCCCTTGACCCCCAGTCAAGTGCGCTACCAAGCTGCGCTACAGCCCGTCAGTTCCGCCGTTCTCCGCTGCGTTTACTCCCAGTGTTACCCAGGATTTCAACTCAGCAGTCCGGCCGAACCACCTTGAAAAGCTTACACGATCCCGGGGGGTGCCGGTGACACTTCGCCACCCACACGCCCCCGGTGTGTCGGATTTAACGCTGCTTACCGCGTTTTTCGCGCACCCGCATGTTGACCTCGATGGGTGTGCCTTCGAAACCGAAGGTCTCACGCAGCCGGCGGGTGATGAAGCGGCGGTAGCCGGGGTCCAGGAATCCGGTGGTAAACAGCACGAACTTGGGCGGCCGGCTCGATGCCTGCGTGCCAAAGAGGATGCGCGGCTGCTTTCCGCCACGGACCGGGTGCGGGTGTGCTGCCACCAGTTCGCCCAGGAAGGCGTTGAGCCTGCCGGTGGGGATGCGCTTGTCCCAGCTCTCCAGGGCGAGGTCCAGGGCGGGCACCAGGCGGTCCTTGTGCCAACCGGTGAGCGCCGAAATGTTGACCCGGGGTGCCCAGGCCACGTGGGCCAGGTCCTGTTCGATTTCGCGTTCCAGGTAGGTGCGGCGTTCGTCGTCGAGCAGGTCCCACTTGTTGAACGCCAGAACCAGCGCGCGGCCGGACTCGATGGCCAGCTGCAGGATGCGGACGTCCTGCTCGCTGAGCACCTCATCAACCGCGAGGAGCACGACGGCGACCTCCGCCTTTTCGAGCGCGGCCTGCGTACGCAGTGAAGCGTAGTAGTCCGCGCCCTGCGCCATATGCTGACGGCGGCGGATGCCTGCCGTGTCCACGAAGCGCCAGGTGCGGCCACCCAGGTCAATAAATTCATCCACGGGGTCCCGGGTGGTGCCGGCAGTGTTGTCCACCACCACGCGCTCGGAGCCCGCGAGCTTGTTCAGCAGTGATGACTTACCAACGTTGGGCCGGCCGATCAATGCGATCCGGCGCGGTCCGCCGGAACGTTCCAGGCCCTCAATGGTGGAGAACTCCGGCAGGGTGTCCATGACATGGTCCAGGAGGTCCGCCACGCCGCGGCCGTGCAGGGCCGAGACGGGGTAGGGCTCGCCGAAGCCGAGGCCCCACAGGGTGGCGGAGTCAGCCTCCTGGGCGAAGTCATCCACCTTGTTGGCCACCATGATGACCGGCTTTTTGCTGCGGCGGAGCATCTTCATGACGCCCTCGTCAGTGGCGGTGGCGCCCACAGCCGAATCGACCACAAAGAGCACGGCATCGGCGAGTTCCACGGCCATTTCAGCCTGTTCGGCCACACGTGCATGGATGCCACGGGCGTCGTGCTCCCACCCGCCGGTGTCCACCAGGGTGAAGTTGCGCCCGTTCCAGTGCGCCGAGTACATCACGCGGTCGCGGGTCACACCCGGGGTATCCTCCACCACGGCTTCGCGGCGGCCGAGGATACGGTTCACCAGCGTGGACTTGCCCACGTTAGGGCGGCCGATGATGGCCAGGACGGGGTCGAGCTTTACGGGGCCGTCGAAGTCCTCATCGTCATAATCCCCGCTCAGCAGGGCGGCATCGTCCTCATCCAGGTCGTAGTCTGCCAGACCGGCCCGGAGCGAGGCGGCCCGAAGCTCCGCTTCGTCGTCGCCGATCGCGGCCAGCCGCTCGGCCACCTGGTCCGTGCCGGAGGGCGTGTATTCGTCTTCGCCGGCGCCGGAGGGGCCGGAGGTTTGAGTCGTATCGCTCATTGCACTTTCCTTATGTGGTCATCTGCCGGCGTCCCGGCTACTGCTGGTTCGAGCGGTTGGTCCGCGTGGGGCAGGGGCTGCCCGCTGTGTTCAATGGTGTCCTGGACGTGCCCCGCCAGCGCAGCGCGGATTTCCAATCCCGCCCTGTCCATTGAAGCACGGCCTGTTTCGCCGGGGTTGCGGCTCAGGGTCAGTGCGTTTCCGAAGCTGACGTGGAACCGCCGCCCGGGCCTGGGTACGGTGTCGAGGTGTTCATTGCCCGTCCTGGTGCCGAGGATCGCCACAGGGACCACGGGTGCGCCCGAGTTCAGTGCCAGCCAGGCGACCCCGTTGTTGATGTCCGTCGCCTGCCCGCTCCCCCGTGTACCTTCCGGGAGAATCCCAATGCAGCGGCCGGCGTCGAGCACGTCCTTGCCCAGCAGCAGTGCTGCCCGGTCCCCGGAACGGTCCACCGGAAGCTGGCCGGAAGCGCTGAGGACCCGGCCCAGGAAGCCTTTGAACATCTCCTTCTTAACGAGGATGTGCATGGGGCGCGGAGACGCCCCGAACATCACCGGCCCGTCCAGGAAGCTGATGTGGTTGCCGGCAAAAATCACCGGCCCGCCTGTGGGGACGTTATGCCTGCCGGTGACGGATGTCCGGTACACCGCGTGGTCCAGGAGCCAGCCGACGGGCCTGCTCCAAGTCATGGTCAGAGCCGAGGGAAGCTTAGCGCGGTCAGTCACGGTTGAGGACCTTCGTCACGATCACCAGGGCGGCATCAACCGTTTCCGTAAAGTCAAGGTCCGACGAATCGAGTGTGACCACGCCGTCGGCTGCCTGCGTGAAGTTCACCACCGTGGAATCCTTGGCATCGCGCTGGGTCACCTGGGCGGCGAGCTGCTCCGCGTTCTGCGTGCCGCCCAGCTGGATGCCGCGGCGGCGAAGCCGTGCTTCTTCGCTGGCAGTCAGCAGCATCCGGACTTCGGCGCCCGGCGCGACGACGGTGGTGATGTCCCGCCCTTCCACCACCATGCGGCGGTGGTGCTTTTCGATGAGTGCGCGCTGCCTGCGGATCAGTTCGGTCCGGGCGCCCAACGTGGTGGCCACCGCACTGACCGCCGACGAAATGGCTGGCTCGCGAATGGCATCGGTAACATCGGTCCCGTCCACGCGCACGAATTCCGCCTGGGGTGTGGTGCTCAGGTCCAGGACCAGGTCCCGGGCCGCCTGCTCCACGGCGGCGGCGTCGGCAAGATCGATTCCGCCGTTGACGCAGAACCACGTCAGGGCACGGTACATGGCGCCGGTGTCCAGGTAGGCAAGGTGCAGCCTGCGGGCCACTTCCCTGCTGACGCTGGATTTGCCCGATCCGGAAGGGCCATCGATGGCCACCACGAGTGGCCTGCCGACGCGCAAAGCCGGCATGGTGTCGAGAAGTTCTTGTGTCATTACTGGAGTACCCGCCATCCGCGGTCGTTGAGTGCTTCGATCAGGTGGTCGTGCTTGTTCGGCAGCACGGAGAGTTCCACCATGCCCACATTCTGCCCCGAGGAATGGTCAAGCCGAAGGTCCTCCAGGTTGACGCCGATCTCACCGATCTCGGTGAGGAGCCTGGCGATCTGGCCGGGCGTATCATCAACCAGGACTGTCAACCAGGCATACGCCTGCGGCGGCCCGCCGTGCTTGCCCGGAATGCGGGCCTGCCCGGCGTTGCCTTCGCTGATGAGTTGGGCCAGGTCCAGCCTGGCACCCGGCGCCAAGGGTTCCTCCAAGGTGCCGATCAGCCGGTTCAGGTCCTCGCGGACGCCGTAAAGGATCTCCACGACCTTCGCCGCGTTGCCGCCCAGGATCTGCACCCACAGCTTGGGGTCGCTGGCAGCGATCCGGGTAACGTCCCGCAGGCCGTTGCCCGCAAGGGACAGCGCGTGAAGCGGGGTCCCCTGAAGCCGGCTGGCCAGCAGCGAGGACATGATCTGGGGCAGGTGCGAGACGAGGGCCACGGCCTGGTCATGTTCGTCAGGTGTGAACTCAGAAACTACCGCTCCGAGATCGGTTGCCAGCGAACGCGCTGTCTGCACAGCGGCAGCGGACGATTCCGGGCCGGGGCAAACCACCCACGGCATGGACGTGAAGAGCTCACCGCGGGCCGCAACAGGACCGGACTTTTCGCGGCCCGCCATCGGGTGCGTACCCACATAACGGGACATGTCGGCGCCGCTCCCCTGCATCTCCGCCAGGATGGAGGCTTTGACGCTGGCGATGTCCACCACAATGGAATCCGGGTAGTCAGCCAGCGCCTGCGCCACAACAGTGGCTGTCACATCCGGCGGTGCCGCCACCACCACAAGCTCCGGCGACTCACCGCCGAGCATGGCCAAGGGCTGGCCGGCACCGATGTCTACCGCAACGGCCTGGTTGGTGGGCGACGGATCGGAGAGGAACACGGGCACACCGCGCCCCCGCAGGCCCAGCCCGATGCTGGTGCCGAGCAGGCCGGTGCCAATCACCACGACCGGACCGTTGAGGTGTCCGCGCCCGTGAGAGCGAAATGCGGACATGCGTCAGAGCCCTACGGATGCCAGCAGGTGGCCGACTTCCTGCTTGCCAAGGTTGCGGATGCTGCCCTGGCGCTGGTCGCCCAGGCCAATGGGGCCCACCTTGACGCGCACCAGGCGCAGGACCGGGAAGCCAACAGCGTCAAACAAACGCCGGACAATCCGGTTTTTACCGGAGTGCAGCACAACTTCAATCAGCACGTGGCCAGGGGTGGAGTCCACCAGCCTGAACGAGTCCACGGAGGCAAAGCCGTCTTCGAGTTCCACGCCTTCCTTCAGCTGGGCACCAATTCCTTGCGGGAACGGGCCGCGGACCTGGACCAGGTAGGTCTTAGGCACCTCGTAGGACGGATGGGTCAGTCGGTTGGCCAGCTCGCCGTCGTTCGTAAGGAGCAGCAGGCCCTCCGTGGCGACGTCCAGCCGGCCCACGTGGAACAGGCGTTCCCCCTGATGGGTCTTCCGCACAAAATCACTGATGCACGGCCGGCCGTCGGGGTCTTCCATGGTGGACACCACGCCCTTGGGCTTGTTGAACACCATGTAAACGAGGTTCTCGTCCAGCTGGATGCGCAGCCCGTCCACGTGGATGACAGCTGTCTTGGGATCCACGCGGACACCAAGCTCGGTGACTACCTGGCCGTCAACTTCAACGCGGCCCTCAGCGATCATTTCCTCACAGACGCGGCGCGACGCCACGCCTGCCTGGGCCATGACCTTCTGCAGGCGGGTGCCATCGGCGTCGTGCATTTCAGACTGCGGTACCGGACCGCGGGGTCCGCGCTTGCGGGAAGGCTTGCGCACGGGGCCAAGGTTCTGGCCGAAGCGTTCGCTACCGAAAGCACGTGAGGCTGCTGCCCCCGGCTTGCCGGCGCGCGGCTTAGGCTTGAGCGCCCCGGGAGTGCCCGGTGCTTTTTTGGCGCCCGGCTTCCGGGCGGCAGGCTTCCGTGATGAGGCCGCGGCGCCCTTCCAGTCGGAGTCTCCGCGGCCGGTAGCAGATGCCGGGGCATCGCCGGGATCAACGAAAGGCTCCTCGCGCGGCTTCGGCGCTTTGTAGGGGCGGTCGCCGCCGCCGAACCCGGCGTTGCGTTTGCCGGCGCCGGCGCGGAATCCACCGCCTGCTGCGCTGGGGCGGCCGCTGCCGCCCTGTGCAGGATTACGGCCCGCGCCGCCCTGGGCAGGATTACGGCCCGCCGGCGTACTGCGGCCCGTGCCGCCTCCGGCACTGCGTTCTGAACTGTTGCGTCCCGAACTGTTACGTGGTGAACCCTGGCGTCCCGCCTGTGTCATGACCCGTCCTTCGATATGTTGACCGGCAAGTTGTCCAAGAACAACCCTAGCCAGCCATGCAGAATTTATCTGCCCTTATGAATACTCTTGTGCGCAGGCGGGAAATCCCGCCTACATTCTGTCGGCGTCGTAGAACTCGGCGATGCCCTCGAGCCCCGGAAGATGGGGTGAGAGCTGCGGCAGTTCCGCCACGGACCCGATTCCCATCCGTTCCAGGAAATACGATGTGGTCCGGTACAGGATGGCTCCCGACTCGGGATCATTTCCCGAATCTTCGATCAGCCCGCGCTGGGTCAATGTCCGTACGACAGAATCGACATTGACTCCCCGAATTGCGGACACCCTGGCTCTGGAGACAGGCTGGCGATACGCGATGACAGCAAGTGTTTCAAGTGCCGCCTGCGTCAGCCTGGCCGTCTGACCCTCCAGCACAAACCGGCCCACAATGTCGGCGAAGTCTGCGCGGGAGTAGATCCGCCAGCCACCGGCGATGCTCCGCAATTCAAAACCCCGGGGGCTGGAGCTGAAACCAGCAACGCTGGCATCGTCCATGTCCGGGGCTTTAACAGTATAGCCGCTATACTCCCGCTGCAGTTCCGCGAGTAGCTGCTCGACGGCGGCGACCGTCAGATTAAGGCCGGTGGCGAGTTCGGTGGCGGTGGCAGGCTGGTCCAGCACCATCAGGACCGCTTCGAGGGCGGCCTTGGCACCACCCGGGAGCCCGTGGTGGACATCCGGATATTCCTGCGCATCATCATCGGCAGGTGCCGTGGGGGTGGCTGAAAAGCCCTCAGTCACAGTTGCTCCTCATACTCTTCACTCAGGTTTTCCGTTGACCAGTCCTTGCCGTCCGCCGTCCAGTGCACCGTGAGGTCGCCCAGCGGTGAAAGCTGGTCGAAGGAGACCGCCCTGTCGCGGAACAATTCAAGCAACGCCAGAAAACGGGCCACCACCACCAAGGTGGACTCGGCGTCGGCTATCAGTGCCCGGAAGGACAAGGGCTTTCCCACTTGGAGCCGCAGGGCCAGGACTTCAGCCTGTTCCTTGACGCTGACTGCACTGCCGTGAAGGTGGGCGAGGCCCACTTCAGTGGGCTTGGGCGCCTTTGGCTGCAGGGCTGCTTCGGCCAGGCGCGCGAATTGCTGCGGCGTATGTTTCCACACCAGCTCCGGAAGCATGGCGGCAAAGTGCTCCTCCAACGCAACCTGCCGCGGAAACCGCTGTGCCTCCTGCTCCAGGCTTTCGGCCATCAGCGCGGCCACCTGCTTGAACGCCTTGTACTGGAGCAAGCGGGCAAACAGGAGGTCAGGGGCCTCCAGCCGGGCGATGTCCTCGTCGTCTTCCACTTCGCCGGCCGGCAGCAGGCGTGCCGCTTTGAGGTCCAGGAGCGTGGCCGCTATGACGAGGAACTCGCTGGCTTCGTCCAGTGCCCATTCCTCACCGAGTTTCTGGAGCTTCCTGATGTACTTGATGAACTCATCAGTGACGGTGGCGATGGCCACCTCGGTAATGTCCAGCTGGTGCTTGGCGATGAGGCCCAGCAGAAGGTCAAACGGACCCGTGAAGTTGGCCAGCCGCACCTCAAAGCCGGGCTTGGACTCAGCCACGGCCTGGCTAGGGTGCGCCGCCGCGGGAAATCAGTTCCTTGGCCAGGCGGCGGTACGCATCCGCGCCGATGTGGTTTCCTGCGTAGCTGGTGATCGGTTCGGCCGCCACTGTGGCGTCGGCGAACTTGATGGAGCGCTTGATGACGGTCTCGAACACCTTGTCGCCGAAGGCTTCCACCAGACGGCTGATGACTTCGCGGCTGTGCAAGGTTCGGGCGTCATACATTGTGGCAAGAACGCCGTCCACCTGCAGGCGGGGATTGAGCCTGTCCTGGACTTTGTCGATGGTTTCCACCAGCAAGGCAACCGCACGGAGGGCGAAGAACTCACAAATCAGCGGGATGACCACGCCGTGCGCGGCAGTGAGGGCATTGACGGTCAACAGGCCAAGCGACGGCTGGCAGTCGATCAGGACGACGTCGTAGTCGTCCTCAACTTTCTTCAACGCCCGGTCCAGGACCTGTTCGCGGGCCACCTCGTTGACAAGCTGTACCTCGGCGGCGGAGAGGTCGATGTTTGCCGGCAGCAGGTCCAGGTTTTCGACGCCGGTCTGGTGGATGGCATCGCGGATGTCCACCTTGCGGTCCATCAGGACGTTGTAGACAGTCAGGTCCAGCTCGTGGGGATTGATGCCCAGTCCGGCGGAGAGCGCGCCCTGGGGATCAAAATCAACCACCAGCACCCTGCGGCCGTATTCGGCGAGTGCAGCCGCCAGGTTGATGGTGGACGTGGTCTTTCCCACGCCACCCTTTTGGTTGACCATGGCGATTACTCGCGCCGGCCCGTGGGAAGACAGCGGTGCGGGTTCCGGAAATTCGCGGTGGGGGCGCCCGGTGGGACCCATCACGGCGTCTTCCAGATCGAGTTCCGTGCCTTCCAGAGTTGCCGAACCCTGTTCGCTGCTCACGTATCTATCCACACTTTCGATGACGGTGATTTTTCCTGCCGCTGATGATCCAGCGCCGATCCTGCTTTTCACCTAGGCTACAGGCCCCGACACGGTATTCGAGGGAACTTGACTTTGGGGGCATTCTGAGCCTTTACCTTCTACTAGAGGTCGAAGGTTGCCCTGCCGGACAGAGAAACCGCCCCTGCAGCAGGGCTGCAGGGGCGGTTTATCTCGCAGGGTCAGAAGGGAGTTTTAGGCGTGGGCCGCTACCTCTGAGTTGGCGGAGGACGTGCCCATCCGGTCGCCGTGGCCTGCGATCATGGTCTGCTCGTCGAAGGGACGTTCGCCGGAGAGCACCTTGGTGACCTGCTCGCCGTCGATCTCCTTGACCCAGGTGCCGATGAGGACAGTGGCGACGGCGTTACCGGTGAAGTTGGTCAGGGCCCGGGCCTCGGACATAAACCGGTCGATGCCGACGATCATGCCCACGCCTCCCAGCAACTGGGGCGCGTGCGCCTGGAGACCGGCAGCCAGTGTGGCCAGGCCGGCACCGGTAACGCCGGCGGCACCCTTGGAGGCAATAATCATGAAGATCAGCAAGGAAACCTGTGCACCAAGATCCATAGGCATGCCCATGGCGTTCGCCACGAACAGGGATGCCATGGTCAGGTAAATGGCGGTGCCGTCAAGGTTGAACGAGTAACCGGTCGGAACCGTGACGCCGACAACCGGCTTGGAGACGCCCAGGTGTTCCATCTTGGCGATCAGGCGCGGCAGGGCTGCTTCGGAGGATGAGGTGGAGAAGATCAGGAGGTATTCGCGGGCCAGGTACTTCATGAGCTTGAAGATGTTGACGCCTGCAACCACCTGGAGGATTCCGCCGAGGATGACCACAATGAACAGCGCACAGGTGATGTAGAACGCCACCATCAGCGTAAACATGCTGATGATTGCCTGGAAGCCGGTGGCGCCGACAACGGCGGCGATGGCACCGAAGGCACCTACCGGGGCGAGCCACATGATCATGATGAGGATGCGGAAGACCAGTGCCTGGCCGTGACCGATGGCCTTAAGGATTGGAGCACCCTGCGGGCCCATCTTCTGGAGGGCAAACCCTACCAGGATGGCCGCCAGGAGGGTGGGCAGGACGGGGATATCACCGGGGATGATGCCCAGCAGGAAGTCCACGGTGCTGTCGGTGGCAGCCTTCTTGTTGGGATCGTAGGGCGTCAGCTTGAGGCCTTCACCCGGGTGGATGAGGTTGCCCACTACCAGGCCGATGGCCAGGGCAAAGGTGGACATAACGATGAAGTACCCCAGCGCCAGGCCTCCCACTTTGCCCACCGTGGCCGCTTTGGCGATGGAGCCGATGCCCAGGACGATAGTGCAGAAGATGATGGGGGCAATCATCATCTTGATCAGCTTGATAAAGCCGTCGCCGAGCGGCTTCAGCGATTTGCCGACCTCTGGGAACAGCAGGCCGACCACGGCGCCCAGGATCACGGCGGCAATAACGGCCATGTAGAGGTAGTGCGATTTGTCGAGCCCCTTGCGGGCGGCCTTTGCAGGCGCTGCTGACTCTCCTCGTTGAGAAGCCAAGATGTGTCTCCTTATATGGATAATCTGGTAGACGCTGCGGCGCATTCTCTGGGCTCGTCGCGTCGGTCTGGTGTGATATCCATCATTGGGCATGCCGTGACTTAGCTCACCGTTGCGTTCATATTGGTCATGGGAGGTGCTTGATGATTCACCGCTGGAGTATCGCCCGCAGGCTTTTTGTTGCCAACCTGCTGATTGTGCTTGCCTTCATCGCGATCGTGGGCACGGCGACCTATGTTGATGCCCGGGACCGCAGCTATGAGGAAGCCGGACGGCGGATGACCGGGGTGGCGGCCGCTGTGGCCGCCAATCCGCTGGTCCTGCAGGCTGCTGACGCCGCGGATCCGTCGTCGCTGCTGCAGCCTTATGCGCTGGCCGTCATGGCTGGTTCCGGAGCGGATTTCGTCACCATCATGGCACCGGACAGGACCCGCTGGACACATCCCCGGAACGAGGAACTCGGCAGGCCCTACATCGGCTCCATCGAGGCCCCGCTGCGCGGCGAAATATTCACGGAGGTCACGGCGGGAACGCTTGGGCCCTCCGTGCGGACCGTTGTTCCGGTCAAGGATGCTGCCGGGAAAGTCAGGGCCCTCGTCGCCGCCGGTGTCACAGTCCGGACGGTCGATGTGGCCCTTTCCGGCCGGTTGCCGGCGCTGCTGGCCCTCGGCGCCGCCCTTCTGGTAGGCGGCTCGCTGGCGTCCTTGCTGTTGGGCCGGTACTTGCGCCGCGTAACCCGAGGCTGGGGGCCCGAGCAGTTGGCGCAGTTGTTTGCCTATTACGAATCGGTACTTCATTCCGTCCGCGAAGGGCTCATTCTCATCGACACCAAGGGCAGGGTGGTGATGTACAACGACCAGGCAGCAGACCTGCTGGGGCTGGAGCCCCGGGGCTCGGACGACGATCCGTCACGGCCACCGCTGCTGGCGGACCTCCCGCTGGCACCGAGCCTAAAGGCCCTCTTCGAATCGGGCCGGACTGCCCTCGACGAGATCCATCTGACGGGTCCGCGGATCGTGGTGGTGAACCAGGGCCCGGCCGTTGAGCCGGTCTCCCCCGGCGTCCGGCGCCCGGCCGTCTTCGGAACCGTTGCCACCATCCGCGACCGGACGGAGATCGAGTCACTGGGCAGTGAACTGGAGACAATGAGGACGCTCTCCGATGCCCTCCGCGCCCAGACCCACGAGCACGCCAACCGGCTGCACACCATGGTTTCCCTGCTGGAACTGGGCCGCACCCGGGAGGCCTTGGACTTCGCCACCAAGGACCTTGAACTGAGTCAGCAGCTCACGGATGAGATGGTGAGCTCCGTGGACGAGCCCGTACTCAGCGCCCTGATCATGGGCAAGGCGGCAGAAGCGAATGAACGCGGCGTCAAGCTGACGCTCGCGGCAGAAGGCTCTGCGTCAGTCACGGGCCTGGCTGTCCAGGACCTTGTCACCATCCTGGGAAACCTCTTGGACAACGCGATCGACGCAGCCGCGGATGGCGCCGGACCCAAGTCGGTACAGCTGACGGTTGAGTCCGATTCTGAAGGCCTGGACATCACGGTGGAGGATTCGGGCCCGGGTGTGGACCCGGCCGCGGTGGAGGACATTTTCCGGCAGGGCTTCAGCACAAAGGCTGCGGGCCCCTTCGGGCGCGGCATTGGCCTGGCCCTCGTCCGGCAGGCCGTGCAGCGGCTGGACGGTACCATGACAATCACCGGCGCACACGGCGCACGCTTCCATGTCTTCCTGCCGGCCCTGGCCGCCGGAACGGATAAGGAGGAGCAGGTCCTGTGAGTGATATCCGAGTCCTCGTGGTGGAGGACGAACCGGTGGCATCCGCAGCCCATGCGGCCTACGTGGGCCGGATGCCCGGGTTCGCGCTGGCAGGCACCGCACCTGACGGACAGTCCGCGCTCAGGCTCCTGGCGGAGCTCGCGGCTGCCGGCCAACCGGTGGAACTCGTCCTGCTGGACATGAACCTTCCGGATCTGCACGGCCTGGACATTGCCCGGCGGATGCGCGCCGCCGGGATCCTGGCGGACATCATCGCGATCACTGCCGTACGGGAGGTGGCGATCGTCCGGAGCGCGGTTGCCATCGGCGTGGTCCAGTACCTGATCAAGCCCTTCACGTATTCCACGTTTGCGGACAAGCTGGGCAGCTACCGGCTGTTCCGGCAGCAGTTGGCGGCGCCCGCGGCCGGGGCGGGCAGGGCGGGGGCGTCCCAGAGCGAAGTGGACCAGGCGTTTGCAAGCCTCCGGGCGCCGTCGGAACTGCCGTTACCGAAAGGCCTCTCCGGCTCCACGCTCGAGGCCGTCAAGGAGTACCTGAAGCAGCAAGGGAGCGCGGTGTCGGCCACCGAGGTCATGACGGCGCTGGGCATGTCGCGGGTGACCGCCCGGCGCTACCTCGAATACCTTGCCGACGCCGGCACGGCCACCCGGGCACCGCGCTACGGCACGCCCGGCCGTCCGGAGAACGAATACGGCTGGAACCGGTCCTAGGCGGCGCCGCCCGGCCGCAGCACGCCCAACAACTGCCCGATGACGTCCGGGTCCTCAATGGTGGAGGGCACTACGTACTCGTCGCCGTCGGCAATCTGCCGCATCGTCTTGCGCAGGATCTTGCCCGACCGGGTCTTGGGCAGGGCCTGAACCACCGTCGCGTGCTTAAAGTCGGCCACGGGTCCAATGTCCTTGCGCACCAGGGCCACCAGCTCGCGGACCAGTTGGGCTTCGTCGGCGTCCACTCCGGCTTTGAGTACCACGTAGCCGCTGGCGCGTTGCCCCTTGAGGGGGTCCGCCACCCCGATCACGGCGCACTCCGCGACGGCCGGGTGGCTGGAGATGACCTGTTCAATTGCACCGGTGGACAGCCGGTGGCCTGCCACGTTGATGATGTCATCGGTGCGGCCCATCACAAAGACATAGCCATCGGCGTCCCGGTAGCCGCTATCGCCCGTAACGTAGCTGCCCTCGAAGGCCGCCAGGTAGGAGGCCACGTAGCGGTCATCGTTTTGCCAGAGCGTGGTGAGGGTGCCCGGAGGCAGCGGCAGCCCCAGTACGATGTTCCCCTCCTCCCCCGGGTCCACCGGTTCGCCGGAACTATCCACGATGTTCAGGGCAAAGCCAGGCATGGGCACGGTGGGTGAACCAGGCTTGAAGGGCAAGTCCTCCAAGCCGCGAGGGTTGGCGCAAATGGCCCAGCCGGTTTCGGTCTGCCACCAGTGGTCCACCACGGGAACGCCCAAGACTTCGCCGGCCCAGCGGTACGTTTCCGTGTCGAGCCGTTCCCCGGCCGCAAACAGTGTGCGAAGGCTTGAGATGTCGTACCGGGCCAGTTCCGCCGCCTGCGGGTCGGCCTTGCGGATCGCCCGCAGGGCAGTGGGTGCAGTGAACAGCACGTTCACTTTATGGTCCTGAACTACGCGCCAGAAGGCGCCGGCGTCGGGAGTGCCCACCGGCTTTCCCTCGTAGAGTACCGACGTGGCACCCGCCAGCAGAGGGCCATAAACGATGTAGGAGTGGCCCACCACCCAGCCCACGTCTGACGCCGTCCACATCACGTCGCCGGGTCCAATGTCGTAGATGTTCGCCATGGTCCAGGAGAGGGCGACGGCGTGCCCGCCGTTGTCCCGCACCACACCCTTGGGGGTTCCGGTCGTGCCGGACGTGTAAAGAATGTAGAGCGGATCCGTTGCGGCCACGTCCACGGGCGCCGCCGGAACGGCGTTTTCCATCGCCTGGTCCCAATCCAGCCACCCCGGAAAGTCTGCGAGCGCGGTGGCGAAACCTTCCCGGCCCTTGACGATGACCGGAAGCTGGCCGGCGGCACTCAGGGCGAGGGCCTCGGCAACGGCGGGCAGATACTCCACCCGCCGTGAAGGTTCGATGCCGCCCGAAGCGGTGACAATGACAGACGGCTTGGCGTCGTCGATCCGGGCCGCCAACTCCTTCGGCGCGAACCCGCCGAACACCACTGAATGCACGGCCCCGAGCCGTGCGGTCGCCAGCATGGCGATGACCGCTTCGGGAATCATGGGCATGTAGATGACCACGCGATCTCCCTTCCCCACGCCCTGCGAGCGCAGCACCCCGGCAAACCGTGCAACCAAGGCCGTCAGTTCGGCATAGGTGAAGGTGCGCTTGACACCCAGCATCGCGGAGTCGTAGATGAGGGCGTCCTGGTCACCGCGCCCGGCTTCAACGTGCCGGTCGAGGGCGTTGTAGGAGGTGTTCAGCATGCCGTCCGGAAACCAGCGGTAAAGCGGGGCCGCCGAGTCATCCAGCGCCGCAGACGGTTCCCTGCTCCACGACACCGCATTCGCAGCCTCAAGCCAGAAGTCGTCCCGTTTTTCCAAGCTCCGCGAATAAGTTTCCTGATAGTTCATGCCGACCATGATGAGCTCCCGTCCACGCTGACAATTGCTCTCCATGCTATGCGCGGACCGCCGGCCACACAAGGCCTATGTATACATAGGTGCTTCCGGAAACGCGATTATGGGTAGAACTAGAGCGAAAAGGTGGTTTTATGTATACACTGGAAATCGTCACGAAATGAAGGGAGGACACCTTGCGGGCCAGCGACAAAGCCTACGCGGCGCTTCGCGAAGACATCATCGAATGGCGCCTCGCGCCCGGCACCGTCCTCGCCGAAGTCGAACAGTCTGAACGCCTCGGCGTGTCGCGTACCCCCGTCCGGGAGGCGCTGAGCCGCCTCACCGCCGAGGGACTGACGACGGCGGCAGGCGGCCGCGGCGTCGTCGTCACCGATATCTCCCTGGAGGACATCGACGAAATGTTCGAACTCCGCGAGACCCTCGAGGGCAAAGCGGCGGCCCTCGCCGCCGAACGCGGCGAGCGCACCGTGTTCGAACAGCTCCACGCCGACCTCCTGCGCGCCCCCGAACTCATCAGCCAGGATGACCCCGCCCGGCACGCCTACTACGCACTGGTGGGCCGCCTCGATGAGGCGATCGACGCCGCCATCTCGAACTCCTACCTCGCCCAGGCGATGCGCAGCCTGCGGGTCCACCTGGTCCGGGTCCGCCGCCTCGCCGCCGACGACGCACCGCGCCTGAATGCGGCCGCCGTCGAGCACGCAGCGATTGCCGAGGCGATCGCCGCCGGCAACGCCAAACTCGCCGAAGCAGCCACCACCCTGCACCTGCACCGCAGCCTTTCCCACGTCAAAGCCACCCACTCACCTAATGAGGAGAACCATGGTTAAGCTCAACCACGTCCGTGTCTACAAGAGCGAAGAGAACCTCGCCCGAAAAGACCAGCTGGCCCACAAAATCGCAGAGGTCGCCGCCGACCCCGTCGAGGTAACTCCGGAAGTCACCGAGATGGTCATCAACCGGGTCATCGACAACGCCTCCGTGGCCATCGCTTCCCTGAACCGCGGGCCCATCGTCGCCGCCCGCGCCCAGGCGTTGACACACGCCCCCACCACGAACGGCAAGGGCGCCGGCGTCTTCGGCATCACGGACAGGGTCTCCCCCGAATGGGCTGCCTGGGCCAACGGCGTGGCCGTCCGCGAACTCGACTACCACGACACCTTCCTGGCGGCCGAGTACTCGCACCCCGGCGACAACATCCCGCCGATCCTCGCCGTTGCACAGCACGTCGGAGCCAGCGGCAGGGATCTGATCCGCGGCATCGCCACCGGCTACGAGATCCAGGTCGATCTGGTCAAAGCCATCTGCCTGCACAAGCACAAGATCGACCACGTGGCGCACCTCGGCCCGTCCGCCGCTGCCGGCATCGGCACGCTGCTGGGCCTTGACGTCGAGACCATCTTCCAGTCGGTCGGCCAGGCGCTGCACACCACTACCGCCACCCGCCAGTCCCGCAAGGGCGAGATTTCCACCTGGAAGGCCCACGCTCCCGCGTTCGCCGGGAAGATGGCCGTTGAAGCCGTGGACCGTGCCATGCGCGGCCAGACCTCCCCCGTGCCGATCTATGAGGGCGAAGACGGTGTCATTGCCTGGATGCTGGATGGCCCGGATGCCTCCTACGAGGTGCCGCTGCCCGAGGCAGGCGAGGCAAAGCGGGCCATCATGGACACCTATACCAAGGAACACTCCGCCGAATACCAGGCCCAGGCCTGGATCGACCTGGCCCGCAAGCTGCACAAGGAGCACCCGGAGGCCACCGACCCCGCCAACGTGAAGTCGGTCCTGATCAAGACCAGCCATCACACGCACTACGTGATCGGTTCCGGCGCCAACGATCCGCAGAAGTACAGTCCCACGGCCAGCCGCGAAACGCTGGACCACTCCATCCCGTACATCTTCACCGTCGCCCTGCAGGACGGCTCCTGGCACCACGTTGATTCCTACGCCCCGGAACGTGCCGGCCGGCCCGACACCGTGGAGCTGTGGCACAAGGTCACCACCGAGGAAGACCCCGAGTGGACCCGCCGCTACCACTCGCTGGACATCGCCGAGAAGGCCTTCGGCGGATCCGTGGAGATCACCCTGAACGACGGCACCGTCATCACCGATCAGATCGCCGTGGCCGACGCGCACCCGCTCGGCGCCCGGCCTTTCGCCCGCCAGCAGTACATCAACAAGTTCCGCACGCTGGCAGCCGGGCTCGTCGCCGAGGAGGAAATCGAGCGTTTCCTCGCTGCCGCCGAAAGCCTCCCGGACTTGGGCCCGGGCGAGCTGGACCAGCTGAACATCACCGCCGCGCCCGGCGTCATCAACCTCAGCGACGCGCCCGCCGGCCTCTTCTAGGCCCACCGCCTTTTCCGACCTTCGACAGGGAGAACCCATGCTGTACTCCAAAACCACCCCGGAGCAGAAGCGCGTCGCACTGCGCCGGATGCTCGCCTCCGGCACCATCCAGCAGTTCCCGGGCGCCTTCAATCCGCTCTCGGCACGGCTAATCGAGGAAAAGGGCTTCGCCGGTGTGTACATCTCCGGTGCCGTGCTGGCCAATGACCTTGGCCTGCCGGACATCGGGTTAACCACCCTGACCGAGGTAACCACCCGGGCCGGGCAGATCGCCCGCATGACCGAGCTGCCCTGCCTGGTGGATGCGGATACCGGGTTCGGCGAACCCATGAACGTGGCCCGCAGCATCCAGGAACTCGAAAACGCCGGCCTGGCCGGCTGCCACATCGAGGACCAGTTCAACCCCAAGCGCTGCGGCCACCTGGACGGCAAGAACGTGGTGGACTTGGATACGGCCACTAAGCGCATCCGCGCTGCAGCGGATGCCCGCCGGGACCCGAACTTCCTGATCATGGCGCGCACCGACATCCGCGCCGTGGACGGAATCGAAGCGGCCCAGGACCGCGCCCGGGCCTTGGTGGAGGCAGGCGCGGACGCCATCTTCCCGGAGGCGATGAGGGACCTGTCCGAGTTCCAGGCCATCCGCGACGCCGTGGACGTGCCCATCCTGGCCAACATGACCGAGTTCGGTAAGAGCGACCTCTTCACGGTTGACCAGTTGCAGTCCGTGGGCGTCAACATGGTGATCTACCCGGTCACCCTCCTGCGCATTGCCATGGGGGCTGCAGAGCGTACGCTGGAAACGATCAAGGCAACAGGGTCGCAGGAAGCACAGGTGGAGAACATGCTCACCCGTGCGCGGCTCTATGACCTTGTGGACTACGAGGCCTACAACCACTTCGATACCGGCGTTTTCAACTTCCAGATTCCCGGCGTCCGCTAGGACCCGATCCCCGCAAGAACGAAGGAGTTCAACATGGTAGCTGTTGATATCAAGAAGGGCCTGGCCGGCGTCGTGGTGGACTACACCGCGGTCTCCAAGGTCAACCCCGACACCAACTCGCTGTTGTACCGCGGCTATCCCGTGCAGGAGCTCGCCGCTAAGTGCAGCTTCGAGGAGGTGGCTTTCCTGCTCTGGAACGGCGAACTGCCAACCCCCGAAGAGCTCGCGGAGTTCACCAGGCGCGAGCGCGCCGGACGCGCACTTGATCCGGTGGTGAAGCAGGTCATTGACGCACTGCCCACCACCGCCCACCCGATGGACGTGTGCCGGACCGCGGCGTCTGTCCTGGGCGCCCGGCATGAACTGGCCGAGGACTCCTCACCCGAGGCCAACATGGCCAAGGCCGTGGACCTTTTCGCGGCGATGCCGGCAGTTGTTGCCTACGACCAGCGCCGGCGCCGCGGCCAGGACGTGGTGGAACCCCGGGACGACCTGGGCTACTCAGCCAACTTTCTCTGGATGGCATTCGGCGAAGACCCGGTGGACGAAGTCATCAAGGCCTTCAACGTCTCGATGATCCTGTACGCCGAGCACTCGTTCAACGCCTCGACCTTCACGGCACGGGTGGTCACCTCGACCCTTGCTGACCTTCATTCGGCTGTGACGGCTGCCATCGGTGCACTCAAGGGTCCGCTCCACGGCGGTGCCAACGAGGCCGTCATGCATACTTTCGACGAGATCGGTATTCAGCCCGAGGAATCGTTGGAGGACGCCGCCGCCCGGGCGAAGGCCTGGATGGAGGACGCCCTGGCGCAGAAGAAAAAGGTCATGGGCTTCGGTCACCGCGTCTACAAGCACGGCGACTCCCGTGTCCCCACCATGAAGGCAGCGCTGGACAAGATGATCGCCCACTATGGCCGCCCTGAACTCCTGGGACTGTACAACGGGCTCGAGCAGGCCATGGACGAGGCGAAGGCCATCAAGCCCAACCTCGACTACCCGGCAGGCCCCACCTACCACCTCATGGGTTTCGATACGCCCACGTTCACGCCGCTGTTCGTGGCCAGCCGGATCACCGGGTGGACCGCGCACATCATGGAGCAGGCTGCTTCCAACTCGCTGATCCGGCCGCTGAGCGAATACAACGGTCCGGAGGAACGGCACGTCCCGTAAAACATTCAGGAATGAACGACGGCGGCCCGGTCACCTTGGACGGGTGACCGGGCCGCCGTTTGCGCGTTAATTCTCAGCGGGTGGAGTAGTCCAGCACCTCGCGGACGGTCTCGTTGTCATCGTTCAGGACCACGGTGAGGCGCAGCAAGGACCCTTCCAGCGCCATCGGAAGCCAGTGGGCTGCGTCCTGCCACATCCGCTCAACCGGCAAGGCACCGACGTCGAACCATTCCGGCGCGATCTCCACGCTTTCGGACGGTTCACCGTCCCAGCGCTCCGCCACGAACAGTCGGGTGCTCATGTTCCAGTCCGGCCGGGCCGGGAAGTCGAAGACCACCACGCCGGCGTCGTGGAGATCCGTTTCGAGGACCACCACGCCGGCTTCCTCCTGCACTTCGCGGCAGGCAGCCTGTTCATCTGTCTCCCCCGGCTCAACGTGGCCGCCAAGACCAACGATCTTGCCCATGCCAAAGCCGGTCTTCTTTGTTCCGAGGAGGACCTGGGGTGCGCCGGCGAACTCCCGGGTGAGAAAACACAGCGTGACGGCGGTATAGGTCATGTCAGCCCAGCGCCCGCGGGTGGGCGGCGGCGTAGATTTCGCGGAGGGTGTCCGCCGTGACCAGGGTATACACCTGGGTGGTGGTGACGGAGGCATGGCCCAGCAGTTCCTGCACCACGCGGACATCCGCCCCACCCTCGAGCAGGTGCGTGGCGAAGGAGTGCCTCAATGTGTGCGGCGAAACGTCCTTGGTGATGTTGGCTTTATCCGCGGCCGCCTTCAGGATGGTCCAGGCACTCTGCCGGCTGATTCTGCCGCCCCTCGCGTTCAGGAAGAGAGCGGGCGTTCCCTTGCCCTTTGCCGCCAGCAGCGGGCGGCCCCGCACGAGGTAGGCGTCCAAGGCCCGGGCGCCGTAGGAGCCGAGCGGCACCAGCCGTTCCTTGGACCCCTTGCCGAACAGCCGGACCACCGCAGGCCCTGCTTCGAGGTCCTGCAGGGAAATGTCGTCCACGTCCAGGCCCACGGCCTCGCTGATCCTTGCTCCCGTGGAATAGAGGAACTCAAGCAGGGCACGGTCCCGGAGTCCGGTGGCGGTGTCCGTGCCGGCCGCTTCGAGGATGCGGGTGACCTCGTCCACGCTGATGGCCTTGGGCAGCCTCTTGCCCGGCATGGGCGGGTGGACGTCGCTGGCGGGATCCGTGGTGGTCAGCCCTTCCAGCGCCCAAAACTTGTGCAGCCCGCGGACAGCCACCACTGTCCTGGCCGCGGACCTGACGCCCAGGGCCGTACCGCCGTCGGAACCATCATTGAGGGCAAGCACGAACCCCGTTACATGGTGGCGGGTGACCTGGTCCGGGCTTTCGCAGCCCTGTACTGCCAGGTAGCGGGAGTACCGGGCCAGGTCGCGGCGGTACGCTGCGAGCGTGTTCGGAGCCAGGCCGCGTTCGACGCCCATGTGCTGGAGATACGCCGTGACGGCACGGTGGACGGGGCTCTGGGGAGGAACGGTCGGCGCGGTCGCTTCCGAGGGCATGACCGCCGGGGCTGCGGCTTCCGGGGCTGCTTTGTCCACGGACGTGGCGGCTGTCATCAGCGCTGGCTAGGGTGCGCAGGCCAGGGTGCGTCTCCGGGACGCAGCCCGGCAAAACCATCGGCGCGCGCCGCTGCCGCGGCCAGGATTCCGACGACGGCGGACGGGTTATGCAGCCGTCCCGCCAGGACGGACGCCACAGCTTCGTCCAGTGCGATCCAGTGGAATTCGATTTCCGCTTCCTCATCGGTCCGTTCGTGGCGCTCGTGGTGCGGCACTTCGGTGAGGCCGCGCGCGAGGTAGATCCTGATGGCCTCGCTGGAAGACCCCGGTGAATTGAAGAAGTCGGCCAGGACGTTCCATGTGTCGGCGGCAAGGTCGGCTTCTTCAGCCAGCTCGCGGGCAGCGCCCACCACAAAATCCTCGCCTTCCACGTCCAGGAGCCCGGCCGGGATTTCCCAGAGGTCCATGCCCACGGGGTGGCGGTACTGCCTAATGAGCAGGACCTCACCGGCGTCGTTCATCGGCAGAACCGCAACGGCACCGGGGTGGTCGATGTAATCGCGGGTCAGTGCCTCGCCGGTCTCGCTCAGTTGGAAGCTGTCCCTCACAACGTCCCAGATCCGGCCTTCATAGACCTTCTCCGTAGACAAAAGACGGCGCGGGCTCGGTGCATCCGAAACCTGCTTTGCAGCTGGGGTCGTCTCAGGTGTACCGGGCATCGCGCCGTCCTCTACTTATTCGGTTCTATTGTGCAGCAACCGCAGGTGACGGCTCGGCGTCCGGTGCGTCCTGTGCGTTCTGCTCCTGGGCATTCTGATTCTGGGCATTCTGATGGTCCAGGGCGGCATTAATCAGCCCGCTGAACAACGGGTGGGGCCGTGTGGGACGCGAGCTCAGTTCCGGGTGCGCCTGGGTTGCCACGTAGTACGGGTGTACGTCACGGGGCAGTTCCACGTATTCCACGAGCTTGCCGTCCGGTGACGTGCCGGAGAACACCAGTCCCTCGGCTGCGATCTGATCACGATACTTGTTGTTGACCTCGTAGCGGTGGCGGTGGCGTTCGCTCACGGTGGTCTTGCCGTAGGTTTCTGCGATGACGGACCCTTCGTCGAGCTTTGCCTCGTACAAGCCCAGGCGCATGGTGCCGCCGAGATCGCCCTTGCCCTCCACGATGTCCAGTTGCTCTTCCATCGTCGCGATCACCGGGTACTTGGAGTCGGGTTCGAATTCGCTGGAGGATGCGCCTTCGAGGCCAACCACGTTGCGTGCATACTCGATGACCATGCACTGCAGGCCCAGGCAGAGGCCCAGCACCGGCAGCTTGGATTCGCGGGCGTACTTGAGGGCGCCCAGCTTTCCTTCGAGGCCACGGATGCCGAAGCCGCCGGGTACGCAGATGGCGTCCACGCCGTCGAGGGACGCCACAGCTCCCTCATGCGTTTCGCATTCATCCGACGGTACCCACCGGATCTTGACTTTGGTGTCGTTGGCGAAGCCGCCTGCGCGCAGGGCCTCGGTCACGGACAGGTAAGCGTCCGGGAGGTCGATGTACTTGCCCACCAGCGCGATTTCGACATGGTGCTTGGGGTTGTGGACTGCTTCGAGCAGCTTGTCCCAGCTGGTCCAGTCAACGTCCTTGAACGGCAGGTCCAGTGCGCGGACGATGTAGGAGTCCAGGCCCTGGGTGTGCAAGGTCTTGGGGATGTCGTAGATGCTCGGGGCATCAGGGCAGCCGATGACAGCTTCAATGTCGACATCACACATGCGGCCGATCTTGGCGCGCATGGCTTCGGGGATCTCGCGGTCCGAACGGATCACGATGGCTTCCGGCTGGATGCCGATGGAGCGCAGGGCGGCCACGGAGTGCTGGGTCGGCTTGGTCTTCAGTTCCTGCGAGGGTCCGATGTACGGAACCAGGGAGACGTGGACGAAGAAGACGTTGCCGCGGCCGATGTCCTGGCGGACTTGGCGCGCGGATTCGAGGAAGGGCTGCGACTCGATGTCGCCCACGGTGCCGCCGATTTCGGTGATGATAACGTCCGGCGCGTTCTTACCCTCGGCGGGAAGGCGCATGCGGCGCTTGATCTCATCAGTAATGTGCGGGATGACCTGGACGGTGTCACCCAGGTATTCGCCGCGGCGTTCCTTGGCGATCACGGTGGAGTAGACCTGACCGGTGGTGACGTTGGCGGAGCCTTCCAGGTTCTCGTCCAGGAAGCGCTCGTAGTGTCCGATGTCCAGGTCCGTCTCGGCGCCGTCGTCCGTGACGAAGACTTCACCGTGCTGGAAAGGGTTCATCGTGCCCGGATCCACGTTCAAGTACGGATCGAGCTTCTGCATAGTTACAGACAGGCCGCGTGCCCGCAGCAGGTGACCGAGGCTCGAAGCCGTCAGTCCCTTACCGAGCGAGGACGCCACACCACCGGTTACGAAGATGTGTTTGGTCGTCTTGGACGAGCCCGGGAACCGGGAATTTACACGGGAATTTGATCGCTGCACCACGGAATTCGAGCCTATCATCAATTGAGCCTTTCCCGGATCAGGAACTGGTTCCCCAAATGATCCAGTGTGCACGGCCGGACCCATGCGATCAAGGGTTGGCCGCGGGTCAGGCCCGCTGCGGCAGCAGTTTTGCGTCGTCAAGGAGCTCTTGGGCGTGCGCCTGCGCCGATTCGGAATCCTCTTGGCCTGCGAGCATCCGCGCAAGTTCCCTGACCCTTTCCGTGCCGTCGAGGAGTCGCACATCACTGGACGTGAACCCGGTGGCCGTACCGCCGTCGGCTCCCCGCACCGATGTTTTGGTGACCGTGATGTGCTGGTCAGCGAACGCCGCCACCTGCGGCAAGTGCGTGACCACCAGGACCTGAACGTGCCGGGCGAGCATGGCCAGCCGGCGTCCGATTTCGACGGCAGCGCGGCCGCCCACTCCGGCGTCCACTTCGTCAAACACGAAGGTAGGCACCGGGTCAACCGCTGCCAGCACCACTTCGATGGCGAGCATCACGCGGGACAGTTCACCCCCGGAGGCACCCTTCCCGAGCGGCCGCGCCGGGGCCCCGGAGTGCGGCTGCAGCAGGAACGAGATCTCATCCGCACCATACGGGGTCAGCTGTCCGGCACCCTCGAGGTTGATCACCAGGGTGGCATCGGCCATGGCCAGCGCCTTGAGCTCGGCGCTGACCCGGCGGGAGAGGTCCTTCGCGGCCTTGGCCCGGATCTTGGTCATGGCGGCGGCCTGCTTCTGCAGCTCCGCTTCGGCCCGGGCAACCTCGGCATCCAGCGCCTCGATGCGGCTGGAGTCGTCCTGCAGTTCGTCGAAGCGGACCCGGGCGTTCTCGGCCCAGACCAGGACTTCGTCGATGCTGGGAGCGTACTTCCGGACCAGCTTGGCCAGGGCTGCCCTGCGGTCTTCGATTTCGGCAAGCCGCTCCGGCCCCTCCGAATCCAGGCCCGCCTGGTAGCTGGCCAGTTCCGTGGCGATGTCGTTGAGCAGGAAGCCCACTTCGGCCAGGCGTGCCGCGGCGGCCCCCAGTTCGGCGTCGTGTTCAGCCACGTGTTCGAGGGTCCGCTTCGCGGCGTCCACAAGGGTGGTGGCATCGCCCTCGTCACCGTAATCCTCCGCGATGAGGGCCTGGTGCGCGGTGTTGGCCGCGATCCTGAGTTCCTCCACGTTGGCCAGTTTCATGGCCTCCGCCTTCAGAGATTCGTCCTCCCCCGGCTGAGGATCCACCTCGTCGATCTCGGCCAGCGCGATCTCCAGCGACTCGGCCTCACGGATCCTGTCGCGGGCGGCGCTGCGGAGGCTCTCCAGCTCCGTCTGGCTGGCCTTCCAGTGGCTGTACAGCGACTGGTAGGTGCCCAGCGGGACCGCCAGGGCCTCGCCGGCGAACTTGTCCAGGGCGCCGCGCTGGGCAACTGCGCCCTTCAGCCGGATCTGGTCCGACTGGCCGTGGACCACCACGAGGGTTTCGCCGATTTCGGCGAGAACGCCTACCGGCGCCGCGCGCCCGCCCAGGAAGGCCCGGCTGCGCCCGTCTGCCCCAAGTCGCCGGGCCAGGATGAGTTCCGCGCCGCCGTCGAACTCCTCGACGTCGGCACCCGCCTCCACTGCCCGGGCAATCGCCGGGTGCCCGGCGTCGAGCTTAAGCACGGCTTCGGCGGTGGCACTTTTCGCACCGCTCCGTACCGCCCCAGCGTCGGATCTGGCCCCCAGCAGGAGACCGACGGCGGTGACCACCATGGTTTTTCCGGCGCCTGTTTCGCCGGTGACGACGCTCAGCCCGGGGCCAAGGGGCAGGGTGGCGTCGGTGATGACGCCCAGATCGCGGATTCTCAGTTCTTCAAGCATGGTTCACTTTGCGTTCGCGGGATCGGTTTCATCTTCTTCTGGGTGGTCCTTGGCGGGCACCTGAAGCGGCGGCATCGGGGCGGGCGTCCTGACCACCGGGATGGGACCGGTGTGGATGGCGCCCGACTGGGGAACCGGTCCCCGCCAGCCATGGATGGGCAGTTCGAATTTGCGGACCAGCCGGGCGGAAAACGGCGTCTGGTGGGTTCTTGCCAGCCGGACCGGGGTGGGAGATTTTGTCACTTCCACGCGTGCACCGGGCGGCAGGTCCACAGAGCGACGGCCGTCGCACCAGAGCACGCCCTCGGCGCCGGTACGGGTGAGGACCTCCACCGCCAGCCGCGACCGCGGTGATACCACCAGGGGCTTGGCGAAGAGCGCGTGCGCGCTGATGGGTACGATCAGCAGGGCTTCGACTTCGGGCCAGACCACCGGTCCGCCTGCGGAGAAGGCGTAGGCAGTGGAACCGGTGGGAGTGGCCAGCACCACGCCGTCGCAGCCAAAGGATGACAGGGGGCGCTCGTCCACTTCGGTGACCAGCTCAAGCATGCGTTCGCGGTTGGCCTTTTCGATCGCGGCCTCGTTGAGGGCCCAGGTGTGCCAGATTTTTTGGCCACGGACCCAGACCTGCACGTCGATGGTCATCCGCTCTTCCACCGTATAGTCGCGGCGCGCAATCCATTCCACGGTCTGGGCCAGGTCCGCACGCTCACTTTCGGCCAGGAACCCCACGTGTCCCAGGTTGACGCCCAGCAGTGGAACGTCGACATCCCGGACCAGCTCGGCGGCGCGCAGGATGGTGCCGTCACCGCCCAGGACCATCACCAGCTCTACGTCCGGCAGCATCACATGGTCGTGCAGAATTTCCACCGGCTGGGTGAGGTGGCCGAAGAATCTTTCCATGTCCGCCAGCTCGGATTCCTGCATCACCGGGACAATCCCTGAGTCGTGGAGCTGGGCGCAGGCCTCCCAGGCAGCCTTCAGCGACTCCTCGCGGCCAGTGTGGGCAAGGACAAGTACTCGCCTGGTCATCAGGTTCCGCTCTCTAGTGGTTCGGCCAAATTCGTCCAAGCAAGCCATCAAGGGCTGCCTGGCGCTCTTCGATCTTAGGCAGGTCCTGCGTCATCCTGCGCTTTATCCACAGGAAGTATTCGACGTTTCCGTCCTGGCCGGGCAGGGGGCTTGCTGCCAATCCGCACAAGTCCAGTCCGGCGTCGAGCGCTGAATTCGCGACTTTTTCCACCGCCATCCGGCGTTCACGCTCGGAATTCACCACGCCCGTACGGCCCAGCCGGTCCTTGCCGATCTCGAACTGCGGCTTCACCATGAGCACCAGGTCACCGCCAGGGTGTGTGCACAGAGCCAGCGGATGGACCACAAGGGTCAGCGAGATGAAGGAGAGGTCAGCCACCGTCACCTCGGACTGGCCGCCAATGTCCGCGGGCGTCATGTACCGCACGTTCATGCCTTCATGGACGGCCACCCGGGGGTCCTCACGGAGCTGAGGCACCAGCTGGCCGTGCCCGACGTCGACCGCCACCACGTGTGCCGCACCGCGCCGCAGGAGCACCTCGGTGAAGCCGCCGGTGGAAGCGCCGGCATCCAGGCACCTTTTGCCTTCGACGATGACCTCGGGGAACGCATCAAGCGCTCCCGCGAGTTTGTGGCCGGCGCGGCTGACATAGCTGTCCTCGTCGGTGTGCTGGACGGCCAGGTCCTTGTCCTCCGGCACTTGGAGGGAAGCCTTGGAAAGGACCTGCCCCGCGGAGCTCACCTTGCCCTCGGCTATGAGGGCGGCGGCGTGGGTCCGCGACCTCGCCAGGCCGCGGGCCACCAGGGCCTGGTCAAGCCGCGCCATGGTCAGGCCCTTCCTTCACCGTTGGGAGCGTCCTCATTCAAGGCCATCAGCAGGGCGTCATGCAGTTCTGCATAGACTGCCTCATGATCTGCCACCGGCTTGTCCGCCACCCCATCCAGGGCCGCGACGATGGCCACGATCCGCGGATCGCTGACCTGTGGCGCCTCGGTCCCGGGCCATTCTGGTGTGTGCTGGGCTGGTTCGTCGTTGTCCTCGTCGTTCAGCTCAGTCATTGGCCCAGTCTACTGATTTACTGAGTGCGCCATTCGAGTCGGGGCAACCGGGCCTCTGCGGTTTCCGGTACGGCGGCCCACCAAGCGGCACAGGCAGCCCGCCAGGCGTTGAGGTCATCCTCGCGCCCTTGGACGCGGACGGTGTCCCCTTCGGCGTGTGCCGTGGCATCGCCGCAGCGATAGCTCCCGTCGTTGTTGTCGACGGCGGGGTAGGGGCGGTGCAGGTCGCTGAGTTCGCCGATAATGTAGTCCGGACGTTCGGCAGTGCGGGCCGCGAGGATCGTGGTTTTGGTGTCGACCCCGGTCAGCACCGCCACCGTGGCAAAGCCCGCGTTGTTACCGCCGAGGATGTCGGTGTCCAGCCTGTCACCCACCACCAGGGGGCGGTCAGCGGCGAGCCGTTTGGCCGCGGTATGGAACAGCGGAGCCTCGGGTTTTCCTGCGACCAGGGGCGTCTGGCCCGTTGCTGCCGCAACGGCTGCCACCAGGGCCCCGTTGCCTGGGGCGATTCCGCGTGCCTGCGGGATGGTCCTGTCCGTGTTGGTGGCTACCCAAAGGGCCCCTGCGGACACCACGTAGGAGGCCTCCGCAAGGTCCTTCCAGCCGATCTCCGGATTGAATCCCTGGACCACAGCGACAGGATCTTCGTCCTGGCCGCTGACAGGGGTCAGGCCCACGAGCTCGATCTCTTGTGCCAGCGCCGGGCTGCCGGTAATCAATACTTTGGCTCCGGCAGGCAGCATTGAGGACAGCAGTTCGGCTGCCGCCTGTGAGGAACTGACAACTTGGTTGTCCTCGGCGGGCGCACCCAGTTCACGCAGGTGCGCTGCAACCTGCGCGGGCGTGCGGGAGGCATTGTTGGTGACGTATCCCAGGCCGATGCCCAGGCCTGCCAGTTGCTGCAGCGATCCCACGGCACCGGGGATGGCGTGGGGCCCCGCGTAAACCACTCCGTCCAGGTCGGCCAACAGTGCATCAAATAGGGAAATCAGGGGAACTTCAGTCATAGCGGGCTAGCTGTCCCGTCCTTCGGAGTGCCCCGCTTCGTCGACGTTGCCGCCGTCGAAGTCGCCGGCGTCGGCTGCATCCTCGTGGACTGAACCCTCGGGATCCGCTGCGGCCTCTTCAGAAACACCGGATTCGAGTTCGTCAGATTCAACCGAGTCCTCATCAGACTCGGCGTCATCGGACTCGAAGTAGTCGGATTCCACGTCATCGATTGCGGCGTCCACACCAGTGGACGCGGCTGTTCCTGCAGGATTCTCGCCTGCTGCTTCGGGCCGGGAAGCAGCTGTGGTGTTCTTGGCTTCAGGGGCTTCGGCCGCACGCTCCAGGAGGCGCCGGCGCTGGGCTTCCTCCCGGGCTTCCTCTTCCTCGTCCCAGCCCAGGTCCACGATGTCCGGTTCTTCGTCAACCCCGAGGCCCAAGGCGTTCTCAGCCACTACAGCCTGCTTCTGCCATTTGGCGGCTTCTTCCTGGCGGCCCACGGCGGCCAAAGCGTCAGCGTAGGCGCGGAACAGACGGGGGCTGTAGGAGAAAGCGCGGTTGATGTCCAGCTGGGCGATTTCAAGCTCTGCCACGGCAGCGTCCAACTGGCCGAGATCCGTCCGGGCTCCAGCTGCCACAATGGCCAGCTCGGCCTTGCCCGCAGCGTCCAGGTCGTTGGCTTCCTCAGAACGCACCACGTCCAAGGCGCGGTCGGGCCGGCCCAAGCCACGTTCGCAATCCGCCATCACTGGTAGGTGCACGTTCGAACCGCTAATGCGGCGGTAGGTCCGGAATTCGCGCAGCGCCTCGCCGTAGTGTCCTGCCGCGTAAGCGGTCAGTCCGACGGCCTCACGGACGGCAGCCAGCCGGCCACCACGCCGGCTCGCGGCCAGGGCGTGCTGGAAGGCAAGCTCGGGTTCTTCATCGATCAGGCGACCAGCCATGACGAGGTGGCGGGCAACCCACTCCGCGCTCTTGGCTTCCAGCGTCTTGATCTGGTGCTGGGTGGCGCGGTCAAGTTCCTTGCCGGTGACGTCCTCATCGATCTCAGGAGACCGTTCGCGGTCGGGACGGTTGGCGCTGCGAAGATCACGCGCATTGGGAACACGGGCCGGACGATCTTCGGCGCGGTCCCTCCCGAACTGGCGGGGACCGGAGTCACCGCGGTCGAAACTGCGGGGTGCACGGTCCTGGCGGTCGCCAAACGGCTTGCGATTGTCACCGCCACCGAACCCACGCCGATCACCTTCACCCTCGCGGCGCGGACGATCACCAAAAGGCTTGCTGTCGCGGTCACCGAACGGTTTACGGTCGCGCTCCCCGCCACCGAACCCACGGCGATCACCCTCACCTTCGCGGCGCGGACGATCACCAAAAGGCTTGCGGTCGCGGTCACCGAACGGTTTGCGGTCGCGCTCCCCGCCGCCGAACCCACGGCGATCACCTTCGCCCTCGCGCCGCGGACGATCACCAAAAGGCTTGCGGTCGCGGTCACCGTAAGACTTCCGCTCTCCACCACCGCTGAACGGCTTCTGCTCTCCCCCACCGAAGCCGCGGCGATCACCTTCGCCCTCGCGGCGCGGACGATCACCAAAAGGCTTGCGGTCGCGGTCACCGTAAGACTTCCGCTCTCCACCACCGCTGAACGGCTTCCGCTCTCCCCCACCGAAGCCGCGGCGATCACCTTCGCCCTCGCGGCGCGGACGATCACCAAAAGGCTTATCACGCTCGCCATAGGGCTTGCGGTCACCCGCCCCGGGCGCACGCTTCGGCGACTCGGAATTCCGGTCATCACGTGAGCGGAATCCGCGCGGTTCTCCGCCGGAATTGTTCGTCCCGCGGAAGGGGCCGCGGTTGTTGCCGCCGCGATTGCCGCCGTTGTGCTCAGCCATGGGGATTCCTCCTGTTGTGAGCCGACCACTGGCGCAATCGCAGCCGCTCATTCCGTGTTTCGTTATCCTACGCAACCCGAAATCAAGCGCTTCGAAGTCCGTACATCTGAGTCAATTCTAGGCGACACGGCACCGGCGCATGACATGGATCCGCCCCGGAAGCCCCGGCCGTGGGAATGTTCACACCTCCCCGGGGGACGCTCTCGCAGTTGGTGTGGGTTTCCGTGGGAGGCTCCCGCGGTGTGTGTGGGGTTCGACGGCGGCCGGTCGGGGGTGGGTGTTTTGTGCCGGCGGGTGGTTATTGAAGGGGTGGTTAAAGTGGGAGAGCCTCCAAACGGTGTTTGGAGGCTCTCAACCATTTAATAGTTGTTCCGGCGGTGACCTACTCTCCCACACCCTCCCGGGTGCAGTACCATCGGCGCTGTGGGTCTTAGCTTCCGG